>CBFDAZ010000417.1:0-5458 GCA_965602825.1 uncultured bacterium | reverse complement strand
TCCCGCTTGAGTAGCCGAACCAGCTGCCCCGCAGACCGTTGCCGCAGGCGCCGCGGACTAGCTCGGGGGCTTCGGCGTGGATCACGTGGACCAGGCGGCCGTCTTCCTCGCGCGTACCGACGAGGATCGGCGAGAACGCCAGCGGATCGTTCGTCACGGGCGCGACGAGCAGTGTCAGCGTGTTGCCGAGCATGAATGGATGCCATCGGCTGAGCTGGCCAGCCGTGATGTTGACCCTCTCCACGTCAATAAGCTCGCCATCAGCACCCCGCAGCTCAAAGACGTAACTTGCCTCCAGGAAGTCGGGGCTCACCTCCGGCGAGAGCCACGGCGAGTTCCGTTCGGCCACGTCGGCCAGGATATCCAGCGCCTGCGCCCGCCTCGTGAGCACCTCTTCCTCAACCTCCCGAAGGTCCTCGGCGAGTCGAGTCTTGCCGTTCACGCGCACACCTCGCACCTCGGCCTTCGATGCGCCGTCCTCGGTCGCCGTCGAGGCTTCCGACAGCAGCCACAGGCCCGGCTCGTACCACGCGTACTGCGCATGGAAGCTCGGGTGCTGGTGCGCCAGACGGGCGGCGCCAGCCAGCGGGCGGCCATCATCGTCTCTGGCGTAATGGCCAACCCACACCAACAGTGGCACGCACGTGCCCTCAGGGGTCTCGCGGAAGTCGCTGTAGGCAACGTCGTATCCACGGTCCCTCGGTTTGACCTCACCGTACCAGCGCCAATCCGTCGGCCGCTCGTCGCGGAACCACTCCTCGCCCACCGGCACGAGCCGTTCCGGGTCAACGTGAATCACAGCCGTCCATCGGTGGAAGGCGGCGAGGTCGTGTTGCCAGCCAACCATGAACAGGCGCGCCGCGACGTGCAGACGGAGGTTCCTGTTGCGCTTGTCGGGGTGCAGCGCGATGAGGTAGTGCCGTTGGCCGTCACCGGTCTCCTCCAGCGTCATGCTGGCCTCGAATAGGCCCGGCGACCTCGCATAGAGCCTCAGAGCAGTCTGCACCTCGCACCCGCTCAGGCAGTCCTGCCAGTACGGACCCGGGTCAAAGCGCTGACGCGAGAGCGGCCTGACGCCGCCGCCCTGCAGTACCTCCCACACAGCCTCCTGCTCATGCGTCATCCACCGGCACCCAACGACATCGGGCACAAGGCCCCGACGGTCCCATATGACGCGCATCCGGGACGCGTACGGCCGCTCCCACTGGAACTGCTGCTCGACGCCCTCGCCTGGCAGCCGTAACCGGTACTCCAGGGAGTCCACGTTCTCTGTTGGCGGAAGCAGCCACGGGCCATTGCGCTCCACAACGGCGGCCAGCAGCTCCCGAGCGTCCGTGAAGTCGCCAGGCGGCGTGACTGCCTCGACCTCCGGGAGATCCACCGGCTCCGCTGCATCCGCAGGCAGCGCAGGTTGCTCCGCAACCGGCTGGATGGGGTGAGGAAGCGGCGTGACCGCTGCCTTCCAGGCGCCTGCGAGCGTGCAGACCAGCAGCTCCCCGGTGTCGGTGAGCAGCAACTGGTGGATGCGCGGCCATTCTCGCCACCCGGCCGGAGGCGGCGGCTCCAGGCGCCACTGGTTGCCCATCCGGTACGCCAGCCTGCTCTGGGGCGGATCGGACCCGGGGATGTCGATGGCAGCCCAGAGCCGGTCATTCCCGTCTGCCGCCAGCGACCTTGCGGGCCCCGCCGGCAAGCCGCTCTGGCCGGGGTGCGTGACCTGCCATTCGTCAGTCCTGAGGTGCCCGCCCGTTTGGGTCATCTGTGTGGTCCACTGCCCGAGTGCGCTGGAGAAATGCTCGACGGGGTCGCCCGGCAGGGGGCAGAGCGCCACTCCTCCGCCGCCACCGAAACCAAACCACGTCCCGCCAGGCCGCTGGACGGCCATGCACAACACCTGATCGTCGGGAAGAGCATGGGACTGTTTCCCGAACCACCGGAACTCCATGCCCCTGATGCTGCTGTTGTCGCCTCGGGAGTAGTACCCCGATCGCCGCTTGTGATAGGCGGCAGCCCCGTGTGCCACCAGGAGCACCCCACGATCCGTACCAAACCAGAGGTCCCCATTGTCGTCTTGGAGGATGCAGTTGATCCGGGCCTCGCCGAACAGCTCACGCAGGTCCAACCACTCCGAGCTCGGGCCCCAGAAGTGCGCCCAGTACGTGTCCCAGAGTCGGTAGTACTCCCCGAACGAGAGGGCGCCCTGCGTGCGCGAGGCCGCCACCACGCCGATCGGGGTCCGTGCGATGCAGGCGATCGGCCCCATCGGGCCGCGTTCAGTCACGTCGTATCCGCCGCTGACGAGCCCGTGGCCCAGCGCAACCCAGTCCCACGAGTCCCAGCCGTCGGGCGCGTCGGGCGCCAGCCGCCAGACGCCGTCGTCCCAGCCAACGAAGAGGGTCCCATCCTCATCGACGGTGAGCGCGGAGACCTGATGGCCCGCCCGCGCCAAGACCTCGGTGGAGTCCCCGTCGCCCAGTCGGAACACGAACTCGCCGCCGCCCACGTGGGTGCCGGCATCGGGATGCGTTGCGGCGCGAGTGACGGGCGCCTCCGAATCCAACACCGGCTCCCATTCGAGGCTGAGCGTAGGCGTGGCACACAGGGGAAGAAGAAGGAGCAGACTGCCGACGACTAGTGAGACCATCGGACCGAAGCATGCAAGCCCGTCCCGCATGAAACCCCACCCCCGGTCAGGCGACTCGATGTACCATTGGTTTGACTCCTGGGGCCCCGTGCGGGTTGCGTCTGCCGTCGGCCCGAAACTCGGAATTGGGGTAGCGGCTAGCAATGGCGAAGGCAAACCACGAAGACACTAAGAGCACGAGGGAAGGCCCGGGCAGCGCGCTCAGGGCAGCACCATACGTCAGCAGCCGTGACCACAGGGGCCCTTTCCCGCTAACCCAGCCCTGGCCGTTCTTGGTGCCCTTTGTGTCTTCGTGGTTCGCCTTGTCGTCGCCCTTCCCATTACCCGCCATCTCGCACGATCCTCCCGACCTCCACATCATCCCACCAGCCATCCGTATTCCACGTACGGATCGCGAACTTGCCGGCTGGCAGTGGCTCGGGGTCCTCCACATCATGCAGCTTCGCGCCATCCAGGTAGTAGCGGAGCCGGCCGCCCTGGCAGGTGACGACGATCTCGTACTCCTGCCCGACCTCCGACCGGACGTCAGCCTCGTGGAGCAGGTTGAAGCCCGGGTCGCGGCGGGCCCGGCTCCATCCCGGCTCTCGAAAGCCGCCGACCAGGGTCACGATGTAGTTTGGTATCTCGTGATACAGGTTGTACTGGCCGTTCCGGCCGTAGCGGATGGCAGACCCGTCCAGCTCACGGGCATGCAGGAGGAGATTCAGGTTGGCGGCGTTTTCCTCGGCCGGTGGCACAGCTTTGGCCCGGAACCGAACAATGACATTCTCGGGCAATTCGGGCCGAAACCAGAACGTGCCCAGATTCGCCTTGTCGGGCAGGATGTCCCGCACCCAGAACTTCCCGTCGCGCACTCTCACCTCGCTGTTGCCCTCAATGGCCCAACGAGACAACCAGCCGTCGAAGGTCTCCGCGGCGAGCCACTCGATGCGATACGCATCGCCGCCCACCTCCACGTCCTCAACCAGGCCGCCAGGCGGCAGGACCGCCGCGTCGGTCGCCAACGCATGCGCGCGGACAGCATCGAGGTCCACGGTGATGTCGGCTGGGGTGCCCGGGGCGAAGGCGACGCTCTGTGACGTGCCATCCGCCCAGTCCACCTTGACCGACCGTTCCCCGTCGAAGGTGATCTTGGGCGCCTCATCATTCTCGCGCCACGCCGTGAGAGCGGCCAGGAACGTCCACTCCCGGGCCCGCTCCGCGTTGGTGACCCATACGTTGTGGGCCATGAGCTGCTCGTCCGATAGCTCCCGGCCCTTCGATCTGAGCGCCTCCGCCGTCTTCTGGTACACGTCTTCCTGGGTGATCGGGTTCTGGTAGCCATCCCTGCCCGGCAAGTCCGTCAGGGCGAGCGCGGACGGGTCGCCCGCGAAGGCCACCCGGGCGTTCACGTCGCCCATCTTGTAGGAGAACAGCCCGCGGTCAAGGTCGAGCGACAGCGGCACATCGGGCGCAATATGGAACAGCCACGAGAAGCGCACCGGATCGGCCTCGGGCCGCATCGCCAGGTCATCGAAGACCGCGAACCACTTCCCATCCACGAACACCACGTGCCGGTGCCACCGAAGCAGCTCGGGAATCGACTGGTAGGCGTGCGTTGCATCGCCGACCCAGTGGATGTAGTTGTCGCCCTCCGTGTAGGCGAGGAGCCTTCCGCAGAAGGGGGAGGCCGGGTTCCGGGCGTTCCACTCCTGCCCCCGGCCATTGATCAGCAGCACGTTGTGGCTCATCGAATGGCGGGAGTGCGGGTCGGGGTAGGGCGTTCCCCCACCTCCCGCGCTGAGAGTCTGGCCGTAGGCATGCCAGACGAAGTCGTTCTCCGAGCGGTAAGAGTGGCTGTATCCGCCGCGCGGCCGGCACTTGAAGATCATGCCAACGGCATCCCCAAAGCCCTCAGCGTCCGAAGGGCTCTCCGTGCTGACCATCACCCAGCCCGCTTCCGGGAAGAGCGCACGCGTCGGCTCCTGCACGTCTTCCTGTGGGACCTCGAACCGGGTCACGCAGAAGAGGTCGAGCCACGGCCGGCTGGAGGGGCCGTTGCCGACGTCCTCCGCGAGGGCCTCCCAACGCTTCCGGAAGCGCGGCTCGCCGGTGAGCCAGGTGAGGAAGCGGAAGTTGTTCCGCTGGACGCCGCGCTGGCGCGCCGGGTTGGCCGCGTAGTCGCCAAAGGCCAGCCGCTGGATCCCCAGCGGCATCAGGTGGGCATACCAGTCACCGAGACGCCCGTAGTAGGGGCTGCGCCCGAGTTCCAACTCAGGCAACAGCAGCGCCGTGTAGGCGGATGCCTGAAGCATCGTCTGCCCCTTCCACCCGCCATAGGCCAGGCCCTCATTCCAGCCTTCGTCCGGCCCGTGAGCGCTGGTGACGCCGGTCAGGTAGTGCAGGCAGAGCGGCACCAACTCGTCTGCCAGCGGCAGATCCCCGGCCGTCAACAGCACTGCCGGCAGCGACCACATGAAGTTCTCGTACGGATGGCTCTGGCAGAAGGCCGAGACGCCGGACCGTGAGACGCTGTCGCCGGCTCGCCACGACGCCTTCTCCAGGTAAGTGGCCCGCAGCCGCCAGTCGATTGAGCCGAGGATCGTGTCACGCTCTTCCTGTGTCAGCTCGTCGTGCCACCAGTCGAAGCAGACGGCGAGGTACTCGGTGATCTGCGTCGGCCACTTCCGAGGAGGACCGTGGTACTCCGGCGAGGCCAGGCCGCCCTTGGGGAAGCGCGCCAAAGCCAGAGCCAGCTCCTTCGCGCGGGCGTACTTCCGGTCACCGGTGAGCCGGTGCGCGAAGGACGCCAACGCAATCTCGCGCGCGATGCCC
>CBFDAZ010000416.1:0-5459 GCA_965602825.1 uncultured bacterium | reverse complement strand
GGGAGCAGTACGCCCCCTGCCATGACATCGCCCGCATGCTGTTCGGCAACGTCGCAGGAGATCGGTGCATCTGGTGTGTGGAGTTCGCTGACGACTTCCGGCCGGATGAGTCGGGGGTCATCCTCTACATCGACGCCGATGGCGATGCCTCCACCGGACGGCAACAGGGCGCTGAAGGCACGGAGTACATGCTCCACTTCGCCGGTGGGCAGGCAAGCACCACGCAGTTCGCCCCGGAGGGCGGCACGGAGTCCGGCGTGCCCGCTCGATACGTTGCGGACGGGAACCGCCTCTACTGCACGTTTGACGTGCCGCTGAATCAGGAGGACGGGCAGTCGGTCTACCGACTGATGTTCCTGTCGGAGAGAAAGGAGCCTCATGTGGGTGTGGACTCGATCGGGTGGCTCGACGTGAAGGGCCCGGGAGAGTCCGACCGCGAGAAGATCATGACTGAGGACGACATCACCGAGAACCAGAACGTCAGCATGACGCGCGGGTGCGACCTGTTTGAGAAGCTGCGAGCAGATGACCGTAACGTCCACATCCCGGTGAGCGAGTGTGAACTCGAAGGCTTCAGCATGGTTGACGACGAGTACCGCGAGTGGTCCGCCCGACGAAGGGGCAGTCCGGGCAGGATCGCCGTCCTGGCGCCCAAGGGAACGTTTCGCCCCGGCATCTTCGTCCGGGATGAGGGCGGCCCGGAGCGCTTCGGCATCTATGTGGACGGGGAGCGGAAGGGTGGCGGCATCGCCGGTGAAGACGACAACCGGACGAAGCTGCTCTTCCTGGATGACCCGATCGAGTTTGCCGGCGGCGAAGCGGTCGAGTTCCGCGCGGCGCGAACGGCTGCGGGCTACCGAGTGGAGTCAGTCATCTTCCTGGCTGAGAAACCCGAGATCAGGCCACGGGAGTTCGCGTTGAGTCACTTCGAGGCAACGCAAGTTCGACCCCCGCTGAGGCCTGAGCCTACGACTGTCCGCCTGACATGGATCACCAGTTGGCCGGTTGCCTGTCGCATTGAGTTTGGCGAGGGGAACGAACGCAATCAGTCCATCGAGGAGGACGAGCCGCTCGCGAACCACCGTATTCTCTTGCGTGGACTACACGCCGGCAAGCGTTATAGCGTTCGGATCGTCGCCGAGACTCTTATCGGCGAGGAACTGGCGAGCGACGTCATCGAGTTCACGCCCGGAGCCACTGCGGAACGCACTGCGCCCCGGCCAGAGCTGATCAGAGTGCCGCTGACCGTCAAGAACGGCTCCGGCGCAGACTGCCGGGACTGGCCTGTGACCTCCGGGGCAGCTCTGCCGGCGGGAGCGCTCATGCCTGACGAGCCAGCTCGACTCGTCGATGCTGAAGGCAATGAGCTTCCGCTGCAGGCCGAGCCCGTCGCCCTGTGGGCGGACGGATCGGCCAAGTGGCTCCTCATCACGTCCTTCCTCGACGTCGGCTCCGACCAAGAGCCGCGCCTGTTCCTGGAGGTCGGGTCTGAGGTGACCGCATCGACGCCGATAGACAGGTTGGCTTCGGTGACCAAACAGGGCTTGCTGGTGGAGACCGGCGCGATCTCGTTCCACCTGCCGGGTGACGCGCCCGGCGAGCTGCTCGCCGACTTCGGCCCACCCGAGGCCGACGCTGCCGCGTGCCGCGCGATGGTCGGGGTACTGACGGATTCCGCCGGTCGGCACTACGTCACGGAGGTCGATCCTGAGCGCCTGGAGATCACCCAGAACGGCCATCTGCGGTGCACCGCGAAGACCGGGGGGAAGTGCCGGGCCGAGGACGGGGAGGATGCGCGGCTCTTTGATTGGGAGGCCCGGATCACGGCGTACCGGGGGAAGCCGTTCGTTCGCGTCCTGTTCACGCTGGGCAACGACCGCGGCGAGGACGACTTCACCGAGATCAAGAGCTTCGTGCTATCGGCATCTGTCCCCCAGGAGACAGATGCGATCTCGCTTGGGGGCGACGAGGGCGGTGCCAGGCTCGATCTGCCACCGGGCGCCACGCTCTATCAGACGCACGACGACCGCTGGTCGCTGAAATCTCCCGATCGAGCAGCCGAGGGGGCACGGGCGGCGGGCTGGATTGCGTCCAACCGGGACACGAACCCGCTGACCATCGCCGTCCGCGACTTCTGGCAGCAGTACCCCAAGACGCTCGCGGCGTCCCGGAACGCCCTCGAAGTTGGTCTCTTCCCGCCGCTGGCGGATGACCAGTACGCTGAAGAGGCCAAGGACCCGGTCACGCAGGTCCGCCTCTACTACTACCTGCTCAACGGCGTCTACAAACTCCGGCAGGGAGTGACCAAGACCCACGAGTTGTGGCTCGCCGCGGGAGCGCCCAGTGCCGTAATGACCGTCGGTGCGTTCCAGCGGCCGCTGATGCTCGTCCCTGACCCGGAGTGGACGCGGCAGACGGGCGCCTGGGGGAACATGCCCGTTGGTGACAGCTTCTGGGCCGAGTACTTCGATCGGGCGATGGATGGCGGCTTTGCCGCGTACCTCAAAGACCGCGAGGACACGCATTCCTACGGGATTCTCAACTTCGGTGACTGGTGGGGTGAGCGCAAGTACAACTGGGGCAACATCGAGTATGACACCCAGCACGCCTTCCTGCAGCACTTCGTCCGCACGGGAGACATCCGGTACCTGTATGCCGGAGAGCAGGCCGCGCGCCACAATGTAGACGTGGATACCGTGCACTTCCACGCCGATCCGCACCGCGTTGGTGGTGTCTACGCTCACTGCCTGGGCCACACCGGCAACTACTACGGTAGTGGCTTCGTGGATGGCGGCAGCCCCCACGGCGGCTTCACCGTGAGTCACACATGGACCGAAGGCAACCTGGAGGAGTTCCTCCTGACCGGTGACCGGCGCTGTCTGGAGACGGCGCTCCTGGTGACGGACTTCTACGATGGGCGATACCTGAACAACTACGATTTCACCAACTGCCGCATTCCTGGCTGGCACCTGATACTGACCCTGGCCACACACCAAGCTACCAGCGACCCATACTACCTCAATGCCGCCAGGATCATTACCGAACGGGTCATCGAGCGGGAGCGCCCCGGGGGTGGCTGGCGGCGTCATATGGTGCCAGGGCACTGCCACTGTACTCCCCGCCACCACGGGAACGCAGGATTCATGGTGGGCGTGCTGATGCGCGGGCTCAAGGACATGCACCTGGCGACCGGCGACGGGCGCCTGCCCCCGATCATCATCGGGGCGGCGAAAAAGATGGTCGAGGAGATGTGGGTCACAGAAAAGCAGGGTTTCCGTTACACATCTTGCCCAAAAACGTCACCGGGCAGCGGGATGAACCTGACATCAGCCGAGGGCTTTGGTTATGCGGTGACGCTCTCGGATGGAGACACGGGACTCACCGAGATCTTCGAAAGGGGGATGGTAAGGGCCCTGCGAGATCTACCGGGCATGGGCAAGAGCATCAGCCACGCTACACGGGGTACACCACATGCTCTCCGGGATTTACAGACCGTGACGCCGACCGGTTACCGTGTTGGGCCCGCCGGGGAGTATGTGGTGTACCTGCATCAAGAGGAGCGCGAAGCACTCTGGGTCCAGGTGCGCAGGCAGGTGGGGGAGGGCGCCGCTGAAGTCGAGTTGCTGGACGCACAGGTGAACCGGGAGGCCTCAGAACGAGTGCCACCCACGGAGAGCAGCGTGTGGCTCTCGCTGGACGCTGAGGAAGCGCCGGGGATGCACAAACTTGTCCTGCGAGCGACCGGTGAAGCGGCGTGGACGGTCGGAAGCACATGTCTGAGGGATGTCGTGGCCATCGGAGACCACTTGACGCTGGCGGCAGGCATGACCGAGCTGTTCATGGCTTTGCCGCGTGAGACGCCCGGAACGATCCGCCTGAGACCGAACGGCCTCGGGCGATGCCAGGCCACGCTTCTGACGGCAAACGACCATGAGATCGCCACGGCAACCTGGAAGGACGAGCCCGACCTGTGGAAGGAACTTGTGATTGAGCGCACACCCCACCAGGCCTCACTGCGACTGGTCATAGAGAGCGAGGCACCCGCAGACGTCGCCGCGGAGGGCGTCTTCCCGTTTGCTTCGGCTTCTGCGCAGCATTTCTTCGTGCCCGCAGAGGCCGCTCGGTAGATGGCCGTTTGCACATCCGTCATCTGCGTGCAAGCCTGCTTTTACGCTCTGCGGCCCCTGGGCTGTGGCATATTCAGTTCACGGCTAACCGGTGTGATCAGGGACGGCCGGAATCGCGCAACTACCCGCCCAGTCGGGCGCAAGGAGCGAGGGTTCCGTGTCTCCAGCAGGCAGGGCGAGCAGACTGGCTGCCGAGTACACGATAGCGACGGGCATCATTGCCGTCGCAGTTGTGGCTCTTAGCTCACGATATGGCTCGCTGCCAACCTGGTACGAGCTGCTCGGCTACAGCCTCGCCGCCTGTGCCCTCGCGACCCGTACCATCCGTCTCTCACGTACCCTCGGTACCGTCAGCGTAAGCTTCGTCTTCGTGTTCGCGGCCCTGGTTGAGTTGGGGCCGCTGGCCGGGATTATCGTCGGTGCCGCCAGCGCTCTGGGCGCAACGCTGATCTGCCCGCTGGTGTGCGGCCCAAGGCGGCGGCTGTCGGTGCTGGTCATCGCCGCGGCCGTCAACAACGTCGTCCTCTCCGCTGCCGCTGCTGGGTGGGCCTACACGTGGACCGAACGGATCTGCGTGGACGCGGGGCTCTCGCTGGGGATCTTACCGGCCTTCATCGTGATCGCTGTCTACTACATGATCAACTCGATGGGCGTCGCGGTCATGGCGTCGGCCTATCGTGAGAAGAGCACCCTCCAGGTCTGGTCGGAGAACCTGTCCTGGACGGTTCTCCCGTTCTACGTGGGTGGTGCGGTTGTTGTCGCAATCCACCTGGTGGCGCTAGTCGTGGGGCCGCTTGTGTGGATGGCTCTAATCCCGCCGGTGGTGATCATTCACACGGCGATGGCCCTCCGCGCGAAGGGCGGCGAGGCGGTCCCCGCCGAGAACGGCGCCACATCCACCTGACGGCGCGCGTTGCTCCCCTGAAGCTGCAGACGCCCTCTGGCCTCCCGAGTCTGCCCGACCGTGTTGGGTACAGCACATGGCCCAAGCGGAAGGCGGAGGCCGTGTTGCTCGGCCTTCGCCTTCTGCGCCTGGCCATTGGTTCAGGACGTGTGCGTCACTCCACGCTCAGCCCGGCAATGTGATCGCGGATGTCGTTCAGCAGACTCTCTTCCTCGCCCTTGAGCTGCTTGATCTCGCCCTGCAGCTTCTCATACTCGGTCTCCTGATCGGTGAACTTCTGCACGTACCGCTGGTAGAGCTCTGAGTCCCGATCCAGTTGCTTCATGTTCTCGCGGATGCGGGCCTGCTCTTCGCCGATCTCCTCCAGCCGGCTCTCGCGCTCGGCGATCTGACGCTGGATGTCGGCCAGCTTGGTCTTCATCTCGATC
>CBFDAZ010000415.1:0-5471 GCA_965602825.1 uncultured bacterium | reverse complement strand
AGTGCGAGGGACCAGAGCAGTTGCTGCCCGCACAATGGCAGTATGCGTCGTGCCAACTCGAAACCGCCGTCCCGCCCCACCAGCACTTCGGTTAGCTGTGCCCGCGATGCCACCCGCACCGGGACTGAGGTGATGACGTGCGCCAGAGCGGCGTCGGTCACATAGACCAAACCGCCCCGTGGCGAGCCCGGATCGAGCGCTACAACGGATCCGGCTGCTGTCGCCTCAGCCATGGGACTGCCCAGCACCGCCGCAAGTTCCCCCACCAGCGGCGATGTAGAGCGGGTGACTTCCCGCAGCGACCACTGGGCCAGCCACAGGCTGCCCGCGGGCGTCGCTGCCGGCTCGCACAGCAGCCGTTGACCCCGTTTCCGAACCGTAACAGCCTTCTCGTCGGCCAGCCGACGAACGTAGGCGTAGACCGGCTGGTAGGACAAAGGCACCGCGCGACAGATGTCCGTAACGGTGAGCGGCTCCCCAAACCGGTCCCTTAGAGCCCCAAAGATCTCAAGTGCCGACTCAAGCCGCACCCCGGCCTCCATCCGCGGGCTCCGTTCAGGAGCCAAACTTCTCCGCGATCCCCGCCAGGTTGGTCATAATGGCCATGATGTCATAGCCGCGAATGCGCCCCAGGTTGCCCTGGGCGCACGGGCGCTCACCGAACTCCCCGACCCCATCGGGGCGTACTCCGTGACCGGCAAACACGATCGGCACGGGGTCGCCCGAGTGGTCGTGGACGCTCACCGGCGTCGAGTGATCTCCCGTGATGACGAGCACGGTCCTGTCCAGGTCCACCAACTCCAGAAACAGTCCCACCATGTCGTCGAGTTTGGCCACCGTTTCTCGCTTCTTCTCGGGCTTGCCGTCGTGGCCGGCCAGGTCCGGCGCCTTCAGGTTGCACAGCACGATCTGGGCTTCGTCCAGAGCCCCAATGGCAGTCTTCATCAGCGAGATGTGATCGGTGTCGTAACCGCCCGTCGCGCCGGGAGCGTCCAGGACGTTCATGCCCAGGTAGCGCCCGAGGCCCTTGATCAGCCCAACCTCGACCACCAGGCCCCCCGTCGTCCCGTGCTGTTCGACAAAGGGCTTCAGGTGCGGTGCCACTCCGCAGCCCCGGGGCAGGATGATGTTGGCCGGCAGCTTCCCCTCCGCGGTCCGAGCCTGGTTCACCGGATGATCCTTCAGCACCTCATAGGTGCGACGCACCCACTCGTTCAGCGCCGACGCGCCGGCCTCGGCCGCGGGTTCGGTCCCTCGGACCTGCGCGACGGGCTGCGGTTTCCCTTCCAGGTCATCGTGTGGGTCGGCGTCCGTCAGATGCGGGTCCAGTCCCTCCCCTCTCGTCACCAGAGCCGCCCGGTGTTCCACAGACTCCTTGAAGATGAACTCCATCCCCTGGACGGGACCGATGCCGTTCACCGCAGCCGCCAGTTCACCCGTGCCCTTGGCAATCCGCTGCGCCCGGCGGTCCAGAACCAGAAGCGTTCCGTCCGCCTGTTCCTCCACACTCGCGAAGTTGCAGCGAAAGCCCAGATCTCCCAGCCGTAGCTCCAGGCCAACCCCCATCGCCTCCAGCGGGCCGCGGCCAGTGTAGTACTTGAACGGATCGTACCCCAGCATTGCGAAGTGAGCCGTGTCGCTGCCTGCCCGCACGCCCGGCCCGATGGGGTCCATCAGACCGCACTCGCCCCGGGCGGCAACTTCATCAAGGTTTGGTGTGGCCTGGGCCTCCAGGGGCGTCTTGCCGCCGAATTCCGGCACCGGGCGGTCCCCCAGGCCATCGCCGATCAGTATCAACGCGCCGATATCTGATGTGTTCACAAGCGTGCTCCCTCAGGCGTTTGGCGGCGATTGTACGGGATTTGATTCGGGGTGTCAAGGAACGCCCTCTGGCCTGCAAATGGGGCATGCAACAGGCCTGGACGCGGGCCCGAGCCTCGCGTGCCCCAACCGCGGGGGGACTATGGGGCGTGGGATTTCGCGCATTCGCGCACCCCCAAAGAGGTGCGTCCGTTGTCGTTGCGAACCCATCGTAGCGCGGACAGCGCGGCCCGACCGCGACCCGCCCACCGCTGCACGACCTGGGAGGTACGCCAAGTGAAGGTCTATCTGATGACCGATCTCGAGGGTGTCGCCGGTGTCTACACCTGGGAGAACCGCGAGGACCAGAGCCCCGAGAACCACGAGCGACGCATGCGCCAACGTCGCTGGCTGGCGGAAGAGGTCTCAGCGGCCGCCGACGGTCTCTTCTCGGGTGGCGCGACCGAAGTCATTGTCAACGATGGGCACGGGGCCGGGTACACGATCGATCTGGACCACATCGCCCCCCGTGTGGAGGTCATAAGCGGGACTGAGCGCCCGTTCTGGCTGCCCTACCTGGATGAGACGTGCGACGCGACGGGAATCGTCGGGGCACACGCCAAGGCGGGCACGCCCAGTGCCTGCCTGTGTCACACGATGAGCGGAGCGATCCGGAACTGGAGCTTCAATGGCATCTCGATGGGGGAGATGGGGCTGCAAGCCGCCATCGCCGGCCATTACGGCGTTCCATTTGTCTTTGTAAGCGGGGATGCCCACGCGTGCCGGGAGATGGAAGAGCTGATCCCCGGGGTGATCGCGGCGCCGGTCAAGGTGGGCATGAGCCGGTTCTCCGCGCGTCACCTCCCGCCGGTTCGTGCCCGCGAGCTGATCTGCGAGCGCGCCGAGCAAGCCGCTGCAGTTGTGGGCCAGATCGAGCCCCTCAAGCTCGACAGCCCGATCCTGTTCCGTGATGAGCGCGTTGAGCCCACCTTCGACGAGGAGAACCCGCCCGAGCACAGCCGAGTCATCGACTCGCACACCAGAGAGATCGAAGCAGATGACATCATCGACCTGATGTACAAGATCTACCAGCACCCCAAGGACTGGCGGCCCACGGAGGTGGGGACTGGTTAGCAGGGCCCCCTGCACTGCCGGCCCGGCTTGTAAGCGGCGCTGGGCGGTAGTATAATGCTTGGCGATCGCTGTGAGTTGCGGGTGACAGCCCGCCGACCGGAGGATGCCATGGGTGCTGTGAAAAGGAGCTTGCCGGCGGTGATGCTGTTCAGTGTCGCCTTGCTGGCTGGGCTCGGTATTGCCCTGCAGGCGGCCGACGAGGCGAACGAGGCTTCACCGAGAGACGTGCTCGATCCCCTGCTCGAGCAGACCGAGTGGCAGCCCCGCTGGGTCGAGGACCTCCAGGCCCATCAGATTGCCTTCAAGGGGCCCGATGTGTGGGTCCGACTGTCGGGTGACTACGTCGTCGTCCAGAGCTATATCGGCCGTCTGTCTCGTGATGTCGCGGCCAACGAGTTGATCCGGCTCCTGCGCAAAAACTACGACCTGTACGAGGGGAAGTTCGGCCTCGACAAGGACCTGGACCTGTGGTTTGAGATCGCCACGTCTAAGCGTTTGCTGGACTCGGAGGAGCTCAACCGGCAGGTCGCCTTCGTGGCGCATGCCGCTGCCAACGCTTCCGAACTGGTCAAGACCGAAGCCCCTGCCGTGGGCCCTCAGCAGCCAGGCGAGGAGTAGACAGCGCGGCTCCCGCCATGCGCTGAGCAGACGATCCGGTGAAGGCCTCCTCCCGCACGACAAGGGGAATACCCGTCCCGCGCCCAACGTATCGGCGCCTCCGCCATCCCAAAGGGAGTACCCATGGGTCCTCGCTTCCTCGTCGTCGGCTGCGGATCGATCGGTGAGCGCCACATTCGCGTCTTCCAGCAGGCGACCGACTGGGAGATTGCCGGCGTTGATCCCCGATCCGACCGCCGGGAGCTAATCGGCCGGGACTACGGCGTGCAGGAGACCTACGCTGACATCGACGAGGCCGACCTGTCGTCCTTCAACGCCGTCGCCATCTGCACGCCGACACACACCCACAGCCCCCAGGCCACCAAGGCCGTCCGCGCCGGGTGCCACGTCTTCCTGGAGAAGCCGATCTCGACCTCGCTGGCCGGAGTGGATACGCTTCTGGACTTGGTCAAAGAGCGCAACGTCGTGCTGCAGGTTGGTTACGTCATGCGCAGCCATCCGTGCCTGCAGCTCCTCCGGGAGTGGCTGGCGGCAGGCGAGATAGGCGAGGTCCTTGCTGCGCGGATCAAGGTTGGCTACTACGTCCCGCAGTACCGGCCCGATTACCGCGATACCTACTGGGTCAAGGCGGAGACCGGCGGCGGGTGCATACTGGATGCCTCCCACCAACTCGACTACATCCAGTGGCTCATGGGAGAACCCGAGGAGGTCAGTTGCTTTGCCGGCCATCTGGGTCAGTGGGACGTCGAGGAGATCGTTGAAGACGCTGCCGTGATCCTGCTGAGGTTCCCGTCGGGGGCGCTGGCAGACCTGCACTTCAACCACTTCCAGCGCAACTACACCCATGAGCTGGAACTCGTCGGCCGCAAAGGCACGATCCTCTGGCGATACCAGGACAACGAGGTCTCGATCTATCGCCAACCCCAGCACGAGTGGGAGCGGCGCGTCTTCGAGCTCGAGCGAGACGACCTCTACCGCTCGCAGGCCCGCAGCTTCGCTGCCGCGGTCCGGGGCGAAGCGCCGCCACGCGTCAGCGGCAGAGACGGCGAGTGTGCTTTGCGCCTGGCGCTGGCCGCGCTACAGTCGGCGCGGACGAACGCCACGGTCCGCCTGGAGGAATGCGACTGACGGCGGGTGGCTGCCCGAGGACCGAGTATTGACTTGCGCCAGGCTTCAGCAAGTAGGGGCGCGATTCATCGCGCCCGACCGTGTAGGGGCGCAGTTCACTGCGCCCGTGCCGTCACCTGTGCAGGCCCTACCGGCCCTCAGCATCGCGCCCGCGTCCGCGGGCCTATCTCAACTTCTATGGGCCTGTGCCCCATATCCCTCACCGAGAGAAGGTTGATGCCTTGATCTCTGCTCCCGATCTGAAAGGTATTGTCCCGCCAATCCTCACGCTCTACGACGCCAGCGACCAGATCGACGAACCTGCGCTGCGCAAACTGGTCCGCTACCAGATCGACAACGGCGCCTCCGGGCTGTTTGCGTTGGGGTCCTCGTCAGAGTTCGCGGTCCTCACCGATGCCGAGCGGCGCCGGGCCGCCGAGGTCATCATCGATGAGGCGGCCGGTGCGGTGCCCTGTCTGATGGGCGCGATCGCCGAGGGGCCTGAACGTGTGCTGGAGCTGGCGGCAGTCGCGCCGGAAGTGGGCGCTGACGCCATCGTCGTGACGACCCCCTACTACTTCGGCTGGAACGCGGCCGAAATCGAGCGCTTCTTTGCTCGCATCGCCGACCGCTCTCCGCTGCCCGTGGTGCTCTACGATATCCCGTGGCGGACCCACAACGAGATCGTGCGCGACACCATCCTCCGGCTCAGCGAACACCCCAACATCATCGGCCTCAAGGACACGACCCAGGATGGCGGCCGGTTCGTCGCCATGCTGCTGGAGCTGGAGGGACGCGACGACTTCGCGATG
>CBFDAZ010000414.1:0-5479 GCA_965602825.1 uncultured bacterium | reverse complement strand
ACCGAGGCTGGCTACGCGGCAGCGTTGATCTCCCTGCACATGGGTGACCGCCAGATGGCGGCCGCGAACCTGCGGAAGGTGTTAGAGGCCGACCCGCGCCACTCCCGAGCCAATCTGACGCTGGCGGAGATCCGCACGGACGAAGGGGACATGGCGGGCGCTGCGGCATGCCTCGCCGCCCACGCGAGATGGTACGGACGGCATGACTGAGTCGGTAGTAAGGGGCACGGGAATGCGAAGCTCTGTGCGATCCGCTGAACTGGGTTGCCTTGCCCTCGCCGTGCTGGCTCTTCCGGTGGCGGGCAACGCAGCCCTCTTCACGGACACTGACCCCAAGAACGAGATCGCCCTGGGGCGGCAGGTGGCCGCCGAGATTGAGCGCAGCCACGCCCTCTCAGCAGACCAGACGCTCCAGCACCGAGTCAATCGTGTCGGCTTCCGGATTGCCGAGCAGTTTGAGCCCCGGATGTACCCCTATGAGTTCAGGGTCCTGGCTTCCGAGCAGATCAATGCCTTCGCTCTTCCGGGTGGCTTCATCTTCATCAACGAAGGTCTCCTGGCCCATATCCCGAACGACGACGCCCTTGCGTGGGTGCTCGCACACGAGATGACGCACTCGGCTCACCGTCACTGGGCGAAGATCGTGGGGAAGATGAAGGGCGTCGAAGCTATCAGCATCATCGTGAGCGTGGCGGGGGGGACCTACGGCAGTCTGATCGCCACCCTCGCCAATCAGCTCATGTCTGCCTCGTACTCCCGTGGCATGGAGAACGAGGCGGACAAGGCTGGCCTGGAGTACATGTGGCGTGCCGGCTTTGATCCCCAAGGCGCGATCCAGGCGATGGAGATGATCGAGAAGCTGTGCGAGGGCCCGAAAGTACCGAAGTACTTAAGGGACCACCCGCCGCCGAAACAGCGCAAGGCGCGTCTCGAGGGACTGTGTGAAAGGCTGGAGGAGGAGACTCGTCCGAAGGTCGGCACAGACCAGATGGCCAGGCCGGCGAGCGATACCAACTTGGTCGCTGCTGTCGGCGACATCACCGGGATAGAGATCGCGCAGAACGAGTGGTTCCCTCTCCAAGTTGGGAACCAGTGGACCTACGACGTGGCTCAGGGCGACGGGGGGCGCACCAGCTACACCGTCCGTGTGATCAGCGCTCTGCCCGCCGGGGGCGGCACGGTGTACCGTGTCGAGTGTGCCTTCGGCCAGGACACATGCATCGCCAGTCAGATGCTGACAACCGTTGAGGCGGTCTGGCGCCGCCCCCGCCCCACCGAGGCCGACAGCGAGTGGCTGCTCGAATTCGTAACCGGAGCGCCGACCGATAAGCCCGTCGAGCGAGACGGTTGGCAGTATCAGCGCCTTGACGATGAGCTTATCACCCTCAAGTGCGGGTCGTTTGAAGGCTGTCTTGTGGTCAGCAAGCGGGGCGGCGAGCCCGTACGCACGCAGAAACTGTGGTTCGTCCGCGACATCGGCCTTGTGAAGCGCGTCTGCGAGGAAACCGGCGTGACCGAGACGCTGATCCAGTACACCATCCCCCCGCCCGAAGGGGAAGCCCCCGAGCAGTAGAGCTCCTTCTGCGGCTGCGCTGAGTATCTGTCGTTCCCGGTCGTTCGTGCCGGCGGGTCTTCCGGCCCCCCGCTGCGGCCTCGCATTCCACTGCCGCCTGTGCGCAACCCGGGTTCGGCCCATCGTGGAAGGCCCACAGCTGACGACACGCGAATACCCCATAGTCGTGGAGCGCAGAGCGTGCCCTTTGGAGACTCAACCGATATGAGTTCGGACAAGCCACGGCACACCCTCACCAGACGCGGCTTCCTCAAGACGTCCGGCGCGGCCATGATCGGGACAGGAGCCGGTCTCCTTGTGCTCCCCGGGAAGGCTCGCGCCGCCTCGCCGAACGAGAAGATCGTGGTCGGCCACATCGGCGTAGGAGGCATGGGGAACGGTCATGTGAGGTGGTTTGCCGGCCACCGCGATGTGGAGACTGCGGCCATCTGCGACGTCGACGAGAATCGGTGCGCCGCCACACTGAAGCGCCTCCAGGGCATGCGCCCCGACACTCAGGCGAAGCCCTATAGCGATTTCCGCGAGGTCCTCGAGCGACCGGACATCGACGCCATCAGTTGCGCGACCCCGGACCACTGGCATGCGCTGGTCACGATCCTGGCCTTCCAGGCGGGCAAAGACGTGTACTCCGAGAAGCCCCTGTCGCACAACCTCGCCGAAGGGCAGGCGATGCTCCGCGCGGGCCGCCGGTACGGGCGTGTCTTCCAGCTCGGAACGCAGATCCATGCTGGCGACAACTACCACCGGGTTGTCGAGCTCGTCCGTTCGGGCGTACTGGGCAAGATCCATACGGTCCGCCTCTGGAAGAACGGTGGCTCCCCTAACTACGGCTATCCCCGGGAGGAGGACCCTCCGAAGGAGCTCGACTGGGAGACGTGGCTCGGCCCGGCACCGTGGCGTCCGTACGTCCGTCAGCGCTGCCACCACACTTTCCGCTCCTTCTGGGACTACTCGGGCGGCGTGTACGCCGACTTCTGGTGCCACATCGCCGACATCTTCTTCTGGTCCATGGACCCGGGGCAGCCTACGACGACTGAGGCCCGAGGCGAGGCGCCCAACGGTATCGCCGACACCCCGGCCTGGATTGACGTGGACTACGAATTCCCGGATGTCAAGGTCTACTGGACGAGCAAGACTCCTGATGTGCCGGGTGCCGCGGGCAAGGGCATTGGCTGTCAATTCGAGGGGACCGAGGGCTCCCTCGTGTGTGATTACGGGTCGCGGGCGATCTTCCTGGGCGGCGAGCAGTTGACCGACATCCCGGACGTGCCGAAGACGATCCCTCGCTCGCCCGGCCATCAGCGCAACTTCCTGGACTGCATCAAGAGCCGCGAGCTTACCGAAAGTAATCTGCCATACGTTCGGCAGATGACGATCCCGATGCACCTGGGCTGTATTTCGTTCCGTCTCGGGCGCAAGCTGGAATGGGACGCCGGCAGAGAGGGCTTCGTCGGCGACGAGAGCGCCGACCGCCTGCTCTCCCGTCCCTATCGCGCGCCCTGGTGGCTGCCAGTCTAACGAGCCGCTCGTGGGGGCGGAGCTCCGGCTCCGCCCAATGCCGTGCCCGAAACTCGAAACCCACGCCTCTCCTCCAGGAGACAACCGATGCGGATACTCACAGCCGTAACGCTACTAGTCGTCGTTGCGTACGCGCACGCCGTCGGCGACGCCGAGCCCGACTTCGTCCCGATCTTCAATGGCGAGAACCTCGACGGCTGGGAGATCGGCGGGAAGGCCGGAGGCTTCGAGGCCGTGGATGGCGTGATCCTCAGCGAAAGTGGTAAGGGTGGTCACTGGATCCGGACAACGAAGCAGTACGGCAACTTCATCCTGAGGCTCGAGTGGATGCTCTCGGAGCACGGGAACAGCGGTATCCTGATCCGCACCGGGGCGAGAGATGCCGGACCCGGGTTCGAGGTCCAGCTTCTGGCGCCGTGGACACCGACGCGCGATGACCTCCACTGCACGGGCTCGATCTACGGCCACGTTCCCGTGAACCCCCGGCCCGATGAGACACCGAGCCGGTGGCGATCGATGGAGATAGCGTGCCGATACAAGGACATCGTCGTTGCGGTTGACGGTCAGGTGTGCTGCCGCGCAGACATGGACGAGGTGAAGAGCTTGAGGAACGCCGCGCTGCGTGGCCATATCGGCATGCAGGGCTCGCACTCCGGGCGCGGCCAGTGGGTCAAGTTCCGCAACATCCGGGTAAGGGACCTGGACCGGGAGCCCCAGTTCGTCATGACCGGCCTGCGGTCCGGCGATCGGGTGATGCGAGACCTCGCGCAGCAGGCGGCCGTCAGGCTTGGTGCGCCGATGGTGGCGCCATTGCTTGACATGATGTCCGAGGGCCGGTCGAAGCCCGTCAGCGCGGCGGAGGAGGTCTTGTTCGCGGTGGGGGCTGAGGTGTCAGTACCCGGAGATGAGGAACGCAGACAGGCCGTTGCAGACGCCCTGGCGGACCAGATCAGCTCGGCGGCTTCGGAACGAGCCAGGAGCTATGCCGCGCGAATGCTCGGCCTCGTGGGAGGCGGCCAGGAAGCCATCTCAGGTCTGGCTGCAGCCCTGCAGCACCCCGCTACCCGCGACGCCGCCCGAAGCGCCCTGGAGCGCATCCCAGGCGAGGATGCCACCTACGCCTTGCTGGCAGCGCTCCCCCGCGCTCCTGTCGAAGCCCGCCCTGACATTCTCCACAGCCTCGGGGCGCGCCGCGATCCGTCGGCCCTCAGCACGCTGACCGATATCGCGGCCGGGCCCGATGGACCGGACCGGGTCGCGGCTGTGCAAGCGCTCGGCCGGATCGGGGACTTCGCCGCTGCCGGGGCCATCATCGATGCGGCCTCCGATGGATCGGAGCCCGTCCAACAGGCCGCTGCCGACGCCATGCTGGCCCTCGGCGACGCCCAGCGGCAGCGTGGAGAGCCCTATGCGCTCCGCTGCTACCGGTGGGCGTGGAATCATGCCGTCAGGCCACCGCAGAGGACGGCGGCGCTAGTGGGACTCCACGAGATCGGCGCACCGGGGCTTCTGGGCCTCCTCTTCGAGGGCCTTGCCGAGCAGCACTCACAGCCCACGGCCTACGCCCTTCTCGCGAAGATGACCGACGACAAGCTTCTCGTGCCCCTTGGCCGTGAGTTGGCCAGTGCGCGTGGCTGGGAGCTTGCGATGCTCCTTCGCCTCGCCGACGAACGTGGACTGCCGGGCATGGAGGAGCGACTGGTCGCAGGCGCTCAAGCCGAAGACGGGATGGCAAGGGCTACTGCCCTTGAGCTACTCGCACGTGAGCCAGACCCCGAGCACGCCTCGCTCTTCCTGTCCGCCATGGAGAGCGAAGTGGACGATGTCAGGCAGGCCGCCGCGGCGGGTTGCCTCGCCGTCGCCGATGCAGCGCGCTCTGCAGGCAAGCAGTCGGAGGCGCTTGCCGGCTACCAGGCCGTCCTCGACCATGCAACTGACGGCGTCGCGTTGAGGCAGGCACTCGCCGGTGTCGCGGCCCTGGGCGACTGGAAGCTCGCGCCCTCTGTGGCCAGACTCCTCCCGAATCCGTCCGTCAGGCAAGAGGCCGGTCAGGCCTATCTCGCTCTGGCCGATGCAGCGGCCAAGGCGGGGGAGAAGCAGGTCGCAGTCGAAGCCTACACCGCCCTGGTGACTGGCGAGCCCCTGCTCAACGCCGGCGCTGTGGCCGGGGAGAGGCTGCGCGATCTGGGCATCGAGCGCGACTTCGCGACGGAGCTCGGCTTCGTCAGGAAGTGGTCGATCATCGGGCCCTTCCCCAATGCCAACCAGTCCGCTTACGAGCAGGCCTTCTTACCCGAGACCGAGATCGACCTCAGCAAGCAGTACGAGCACGAAGGCCAGAAGCTCAAGTGGATCGCCCATGAGAGCAAGAGCGCTCACGGTGTCGTG
>CBFDAZ010000413.1:0-5480 GCA_965602825.1 uncultured bacterium | reverse complement strand
CATGTCCCGGGCGTAGACGCGCACGTAGTCCACTTCGAAGTCGCGCGGGTAGGCCATGTGCGGGTCGATCTCGCCGATCCACCCGGAGTACTGGAAGAGGGCCAGCAGGACGAACATGCGCTCCTGAGGGGTGGGGCCCGTGTAGGTCTGGATCACCGTGCTGTCGAGGTACCAGTTGACCTGCCCCTCCTGCCACTCCATCGCCCAGACGTGGAACTCACGGGAGGCGTCGATGGGAACCTCGGCTCGGTGGTGGGCCGCGGGGGTCAAGTGCACATTGAGGTCCACGGTGGTGCTCGTCGCGCTGATGTGCCGTCCCTGCTGCTCGATGATGTCGATTTCGACGACGCCCTCGCCGACCTCGCGCCGGCGACCCTCGGGCGTATACTCCTGCTGCGTTGGATCGCACTGGTGGAGCCAGAAGGCGCTGAGCAGCCCCTCGCCGCGCGGGCAGCGGCAGCGAATCTCGAACCAGCCGCACTTTTGGGCGAACTTGTCGAGCACCTGGAACTCGGCGGTGGTCGCCCCGAAGCGGTGGTCTGAGGTCTGCACGCAACTGACACACGGGGTGCTCTTGTGGGGGCGGAAGGGGAGGTCCTCGGCGATGCGCAGCTTCAGCAGGCTGTCCTCAATCACCCAGTGCGCGTTGTGGTCCACCCAGCGGCTCGGGTGCCCGATGCGCCTGAAGTACTCCTTGCGGCCGGACCGGTAGGCCGGATACCAGTACATGTCGTTCAACTGCGGCCGGTCGAAGTCATCGTGGAACGTCAGGCGCCAGCCCGGCTTCTCCAACGGCGGTGCCGTCGCGTCTGTCTGCGGCGTGTCACCCATGGTTCCGCGACCTCTGCAATATGGTCTCGTGCTAGGTGCGTCTCTGCGGCTACGGCTCCTCCTGACGCCCGCGAGGGCGGCCAGGCGTCGCTCACTCCTCGACGACCTGCATGGCGATCGTGCCCCACTCGGCGAGCCGTTGCGGATCGTAGCGCACCGTGCTGATGTCCTTGAGGATGATCTCCAACGGGCAGCCGTGACGCTTGCAGACCTCCCGGCTGGCGACAAGGTCGGCTCGCGCGTGCTCGGCGTCGAAGATGTCCGTCGCCAGAACAGCCGGGTTGGGCTTGCGGGAGTAGACGAAGTCCCCCCCGATCTCCGAGGCCCCGAGTTCCTCGTCCACCCACGCGCTCATCGAGACCTTCCGGACCCCGGGGATCTGCCGGACCTCCGCCATCTTCCTGTCCAGCGGGTCGCAGCAGCCGTAGTACACCAGGCCGAAGCGGGCGCAGAGCGGCCCGGCGTAGTCCACCTCGAACTCCTTGAACATCCGCGGCGAGACCGTCGAGAACATCTGCGCCAGCCCGAACGTCCAGAGGTCCTTCGTGCGCGGACGCTCGGGGTCGTGACCGGGCGCGGGCAACTCATCCGTATACGCGCCGGTGCAGTGGACAGTGCTCTGTGGTCCGCAGAGGAGGCCCTGCTCCTCCAACTGGTCGAACATCGTCGCGTAACCGTCGGCCATGCGCCCAACCAGCTTGTGTACGTACTCCGGCCGGTCGGCCAGCCCCCACAGCGCGCCCTCCACGCTCATCCACGTACTGATGGGGTCCCACAGTGACACGGGCGGGGCCACTCCCTCAGCCCGGACCTCCAACGTCCCGTCAAACAGGTCGTGCGCGAACGCGAGGCGTCGCTCCGTCTCGGCCGCGTCGTGGCTGATCTCCGGCATCCGGATGCGTTCCAGGTCCTCCTCGGTCTCGAACTGGTTGATGTATTCGTGACCAACGACGCTGTTGGTCGGGTCGGTCACGGCAACACGCTCCTGGGCGCCAACGCCGAACCCGGTGTTGTGGACGGCCTTCGGGACCCGCACGAAGGGCTCAACAACCATGTCCACAGGGAAGTGGTGCCACTGCAGAAGCGTGCGCCGGAGGAACCCCTCGTACCCCTGACACGCGGGGTCCTCGCTGCGGAGGGTCAAAGCGTCATCCATATTCATCTCATTCCAGCACACCTGATCGATCATCACCATGGGCCGAGACGGGTGGAGTCCGTTGAGTTGGCGCCACAGCGACCGCTTCTCTTCCTGCACGGGAAGGGCGGCTATCCCGGCGACCTTCTCGGCGAGTTCCCGCACGATGGTCTTGTCCTGACTACTGGGCATGTCTGCTGCCTCCAGTGGGCATTGCCGGGCAGGCGTACATCATTCTCGTCAGGCCGGATGGAGCCCTGCGACGCCCGCACCGGCCTGGCGCGCCGTGACTGGCGAGGGCTTAAGTGTAGGTGCGGGGCGGGCTCAGAGCACCCACGCACGTCTCAGCCCCCGCCAAGCGGGCGGCAGATGAGCATCTTCAGGCGAGAGTCCGGTGTGGTGAGCTTGCCGGCCAGGATGTCCTCCTCGGTGAAGCGGGCCATGAGGATCTCGCCGTCGGTAGCGCGGTTCCGGTCGTAGGAGATGTAGATCCTGCCGTCCGGAGCCTGGAAGCCGTCGGGATAGGAGATCCCCGCCCGCTCGTCCAGCATCAGACCGCCCCGCCAGGTGTGCCCCTCGTCCTCGGAGAGCCACGCGGTCAGCTTGCTGCGGCCCTCGTGAGCGTCCATCATCTCGCCGTGCTTCACCATGAGGATGCGGCCGGAGGGGAGGCGGCGGATGAAGAACCGGGCATTGGGATGCCGAATGCCCTCGGGGAGGGACGGCTTGGCCCATGTCGCGCCGCGGTCGGTCGAGGTGCTCTGCATGATGCCCTTTGTAGTGCGCGCCAGCATCCAGAGCGAGCCGTCGGTCCGCTCGACGATCATCGGCTCCTGCCAGTCGGGGTTCGGGAACCGCACGCACCCGCGACGTTCCCAGGTGTCGCCCTGGTCCGTCGAGACGAACACGTTGACACCCCGGTACGAGTCCAGCTCACGGAAGGCGCCCGCGAAGACTCCCAGGCCGCCGCGCTGGTCGAGGGAAATGGGCATCAGCCACTCGCCCGTCGAGAGGACGGTGGGCTTGTTCAGGGCGACGCCATGCCAGATGCGCCGAGGAGCGCTCCACTCCGGCTCCCCCGCATCCGGGTTCTCACACACGGTGACCCACACGCCGGCGCGGCCGTCGAACATGTCCATCGACTGGTCGAAGATGAGCCACAGCCGCCCGAGCGGGTCCGTCCAGAGGTCGCCCACCAGGATGCTGCGAGGGCGAGGCAGGCGGTCGGAGTGTGAATCCACGGCCAGTCGAGGCGAGGACCACGTCTCGCCGTCATCGTCGCTCGTGGCCAGGAGGAAGAACGCCTCCGGGCTGTCCCCGCCGGCGACCCAGCAGACCCAGAGCCGGCCACGCGGCGTGCGCTCGATCCCGATGGTCATGCCGTAGTCGAGGCGGTCGTAGTCGTACTCGGGGAGCGGCGACGTGTTCAGCTTCGGCGGAATGAGCGCCAGGTCCGCGATCTTCTCCATGACCTCGATCTCGAAGGCGCGTATCTGGTCAGGCGTCATTTCGGTGAATGGCATGTCGGGCTCCTCGGCGGCGGCGAGCAGGCCGCCTGCGGATAGGAGGAGCGCCAGCGGGATGAATCTAAGTGGTATTGGCACGCTCGGCCTCCCGTTCTGGTCGCCTATTCGAGGTGGTGCCCGCAGTTCCTTCGGACGTGGTCTCAAGGGGACGATCTCGGGATGAGGGTTCTCAGACGTTGGCGGAGAGAACTGACCGCCAATGGGGGCAGGAGCGGGGCGACCCCAACCCAGCACAGCCACCCAGGAGCGGGTGAGGAACGTGATGCCCTAGCCGCGCTCAACGCCCGGAACCGTCTGGCATGACGACGTGGAGCTACTGGACAGGGGCACGTGAAGACGTACTGAGCGCGCTCACCGGGCGCCGGGGCTCACTCGCAGAAGAAGACCTCCTCCGTCGGCGCCCACCACTCACCCTCGGGACGGTCGGGCAGGGGCTCCTGGCACGGCATGCACTGGCACAGATGAGGTCCGCAAGACCACGCTTTTGGACCAGTCCCTCCTCTTCGACCTCGGGGCGGAGACCAGTACTCCATTGCTGCTGCCCGAGCCTCCGCTCGGCGTTCACCGAGGACAACGCATGGCAGTGAAGCGGCCATGGAGGTTCTCCCAGACGAGGCGGATAACCGCTCCGGACACGGGCCCTTCAGGGCCTTCAATCACATGCTGATGCGAGCCGAGAATCGCAAGGGATACAGTTATCGGGTTATGTGTCTTCTGGCGGGGTTATGTACCGGTTTTCGGGGCCTGAAACGGGTACGCAATGCGGCTTATGCGCTCACTGTCCAGCCGTTTGAGCACTTTCGGGGTTATTATGTGCTCACTCGCCGGGCCATAAGCACCCCCTTATAGCCTTCATCTCCCCTCGCTGATTCCCAGGTAGACCAAGGCCATAACCACTTACGGGAATGGGTGGGAATGGCATGACTATCCGGGAAGCTCGACAGCTCTTTCTGTCGCACCTCGAAGCCGAGCGAGGCTACAGCCCACTCACCATCTCGGCCTACCGATCAGACCTCAGGCAGTTCATTGAGTCGCAGGAGAGGCGGTCAGCTGCTCTGGTGATCGGGGAAGTGGAGACGTCTGATATCCGCGAGTTCGTAACGGCGCTTGCAGCGCGAGGCCTGAAGTCTCAGACGATCACTCGGCGCATCAACTGCTTGCGGTCCTTCTTCGGCTTCCTGGCAGTGAACGACTACATCGTGACCGATCCGAGCCTCAAGATCAGGAGCCCGAAGAAGGCACGGAGGCTCCCGGTCACTCTCACCGAGCAGGAGTGTCGCCGCCTGTTGGATGCGGCCTACGATAGCCACTACACGATGCTCGGCTTCAGAGACCGAGCTGTCCTCGCCCTGCTGCTCTACACTGGCATCCGGCGGCAGGAACTCTTGGATCTGGAGCTGGACGATGTGGACTTGAGGGAAGGGTGGCTCCGCGTCCGGAGGGGCAAGGGGAACAAGATGAGGATGGTGCCGCTCGTCCCGGAAGCTGCATCCGCCATCGAGGACTGGCTTGAGTTCGGGCCTGGCCCTCCGCATCAGCGCCTGTTCACGACACTTACCGGCAAGCCTCTGGGCCGGCATGGGATCCAGGACCTGTTCAGGAAGGCCGTTCGCAACGCTGACATAGCCAGACCCGGTGTCACCATCCATTCGCTGAGGCACACGTTCGCTTTCTTGCTGCTGAGGAACGGCTGCGACCTGATGAGCATCAAGGAGATGCTGAGGCACGCATCGCTCGAGAGCACGGCCATCTACTTGCATATCGAGATGTCGTCTCTGAAGGCGGCCATCAGTCAGCATCCGTTGGCTGCGTCGGGTTAGCAGCCGCACGGGTTCCGTCAGATCGTCGTTGCGTCTAGCCCGAATTATGCATGAGGGTGTGAGAAAGGAACCGCGGAGAGGCGTGGAAATGGGTCTGTGAGCAACACATACCGTTTCCAGGAGGCCTCTCCGGCGATGACAGAGTGTTGGACAGGGCAACTGGAGTTT
>CBFDAZ010000412.1:0-5495 GCA_965602825.1 uncultured bacterium | reverse complement strand
TTCGCCCCGGCGCCCCGTGATTCCTGCTTGCCGGACGCCCTTTCCGCCAACCCTATATTATCCCCGGAAAAGACGCAGATTGATACCCCCCTTTCGGCCCTCGGACCCCCGAAAAACGCCCAGATTTCAGGGCTCCGCCAACCCCCCAGGGTTCTCGCGCTCCAAGGGGTTGGCGGGAAACGGGCCTCCCGGCTGCCCGAACGGGATCTGCGGACGCAATTGCGATACGCTTTATGCACTGTCTGTGCCGCTTGACTGCAGCATCATGGCACGCGCTTTCCGGCGGAGTCGGCAGCTCGGCCCAGACCGACTTCCTCGGACGCAACCGGCCCTTTCCCGCTCCAGCCTGAGCAGCCGGGACAGCAGCGGATGAAGCGCCGTCAGGATGAACAGCGTCGCGAGGGGCAGCTCCGGCGAGGCACCCAGCCCGTGGAGAATACTGGATGTGTGGTACCGCACACCAAGCACGCCGATGAGGAGAGCGATCAGTAGCGTCCGCAGGGGGATTGAGGACAGCCGAGGGTCTTGACCGGCTGAGGTGCTGGCCGTCTCAGCTGGGGCGGACGTTAGCAGGCGCACTCACCGCCGGAGGGTCGGTGCCGGCTCTGTGCGGTTCCGCCCGGCCTCCCGGTAAGCCTCCTCGTCGACGGGGCCCGGTGGCGTCCGCCGCCTCCCGCGCTTACCCCGGGGCATTCACGATGCACTGCGGCCAGGACACCCAATGGCAGCGGGCAGGCCGTTACCGATGGGCATCCGTGCTCCTGGAGTGGGGCCACCCGCAACACACTGTGCTTCCTGGCAAGCACCCACACCGAAACAGAGTTTTCTGCCGGAAGGGCGCGGGAAACCGGCTCTTTTTCAAAAGAGCGGGTTGCCCGCGACGTTCGTCGTGAATAGGCCGGGTCACAACTCCCCCAGCCGATACAGCGACACGTCGTCGATGTAGATCCTCTCGCCCTCCTCGAAGCCGTTCACGATCACGATCAGCAGCATCTCGGCCACCTCCTTGTTGCTCAGGGTCGCCGGGATGTCGCCGCCCGTCGCAACCGCCTGCCAGCGGCCGGGCACGGGCGTGATCGTGGTGCTCGTTGAGGGCAGGTTCTGGTGCTCGGCGTCGCGGGGCGTGATGGCCAGCTCGACCGTCCCCTTGCTCTCCTGTCCGTCGGGAACGCGCACGAAGCACACCGCCGCGTACCGTCCCGGCACGAAGGCCACCGTCTGGTTCGGTCCGCCGCGCGCCATGCCGTCACACAGCATGCTGCGGGCCCCCGTTCGTGCCTCGTCCTCGGAGACGCCCATCGACCCCTGCCCCCACTTCACCCAGTTGCTCCACTTGCCCCCCTCCTCGAAGGACGGGTCGGGCGCCAGGTTCTGCCCCGTCCCCTGCACCACGTTCAGCATGATCGCCGCCTGATCGCGCACCGCCTGGCTGTCGCCGGCGTCGGCAAGCTCCTTGATTCGCTGCGCGACCGCCTCGCTCCGTTCGAGCCAATCGAAGATCTTCCACAGGCTCGTCGCCCCCCAGGTGTCGCCCCGCAGCGCCGGGAAGCGATCGAGGCCCAGCGAGTGCAGCAGCACCGGATGCTCGGCCAACTCTTCTGCGATCTGCTGCCGCTTCACGCCCATCCCCGTGCGCTTCGCGGCATCTTCCAGCGCCGCCAGCGCCGTCGCTTCGGAGTCCACCGGCCCGGCGATCTCCTCTCCGCGCGGGTAGGCCAGCGCCGAGGCCTCGTAATACTCGAAAGCCTTCAGCAGCAGCTCCGCCCGCGCGCGCTGCTTCTCCGTCTGCGTCTTCGCCATGGCAGACTCCAGCAGCTTCCGGCTCTCGGCGATCTCGTCGGGCGTCACATCGGCCAGGTACTCGGCAGTTGAGAAGCGCAGGTACTGGCCGCCTTCGGTGAACCAGCCCGAATCCAGGATCCGCCGCGTCCAGAATTGCTCCCAGTGGGTGTAGTAAGCCTTCAGATCCTCCGCCGCCTCCGGCCCGACGCAGCGTTCGTACCACTCATCCAGCAGCTCGTCCACGTCCTGGGTCGGGTCCCACTGCAGCTTGAGTGAGATGTACAGCTTCGGCCCCTCGCCGAAGTTCGGATAGGCCTCCGCGTAGAGCGCACGCACGCCGTTCGCGTGGCCGAAGCGGTAGTAGTCGCCCATGTGGTGGAACCACACGCGCGGCAGGCAGTACGGTGTGCCGTAGATATAGTCATACCAGCCGACCACGGGGCTCTTCGCGTGCCAGGCCCGCGTCGTCTCCTCGCCGTCCGCCCGGATGTCGGCGTGCACCCACTTCATGCGGTCATAGGTCATGTAGGGGATGATCCGCTCATGGACCTGGACCCGGTCCGGCGGCTGGGCGATCTCGCTGTAGGCCAGGCAGCCGAAGAACTTGTCAGGGTGAACCTTCAGCACGCCCTCGACCACGGCGTTCGCCCACTCGAAGTACCGGTCGGAGAGATGGTCGCGCCCGATGAAGTTCTTCACTCCCGGATCGCGGGCCAGGCAGTTGTCGCACTGGCAGTGGCCGCTCGAATCGTTGACGCCGAGCGAGTACGACTGCGCCTCCGGGTTCTCGTCGAAGAACCGGACGATGTTCTGGATCGCTTCCTCGACGATGCCTGGCGCGGTGAAGCACGGCTGCCAGCGGTGGGTGTCGTTCGTCGGCGGCAGGAAGCGCTCGCCGCCCTGGATCGGGAAGAACTCGGGGTGGCTCCCGGTGTAGCTCTCAGGCGGGAAGAGGCTCAGGAGGTGGTGGTGAAACTGCACACGGCCGTGCATCCGGTTCCGCCGGGCCCAGGTCCCCTGCGCCTCGCCCCGGAGACCGCTGAACAGCCGCGAGAAGAACGCGGGCTCCTGGCGCACCGGCTCCTCCGGCACCTCGATGGTGTCCTGCTTCGGCACATCCGTCCCAGCCGCTCCCGGCAAAAGCCACCTGACGCCGACGTAGCGCTCCAGGAACTCGTAGACTCCGTACTCCGTGCCATAGTCCGTCGGCCCGAGGATGGCGATGGACTCGGCATCGGGGAACTCAATCCGGAAGCCGTCGGCGTCCATGTCGAGATCGATCCCCAGCCCATCGACATACGCGCTGCGCCCGACGTGAATGCCGACCAGCCCCTCCGGCGCCTCGCTGACGATCTCCAGCCTGGCCCCCGTAGCCTCCTCGACCAAACGCTGCATCTCCTCACAAGCCTGCCGCAGAGCGTCCGGAGGGTCTTCGGCCAGCACAATCGCCGCCTGCGCCTCACCGCCCTCAACAATCGTCACCGCCCCCGCCGGCCGCTGCAGAACCGCCGTTGCGATCAGAACCAATACCAAGCCCGCCAGTCGAACCACCATCACCCCGACCTCCCGTCGTGTCAACTCGACGTTCTCACATCTTCGTCTCGGGCCCATGATACCAGGTCCGCTGTGGGTGGCTCAACTCATGGGGGCGCTTCAAGCGGGGCACGCCGCCAAGTCACGCCGCACTGGCATAGGCCGGCTCCCCGTAACGCAGTCGCGTGATCGACCTCGGCCAATCACTGTCATCTCGGCCAATGTGCGAGACGCCCAGACACCGGCGCCAGCCTACCTGACTGGAAGGGCGGCCTTCTCCTGGGGCGTCAAGAAATGCTCCTCCCTGACCGCGAGGCGCCCGAAGAAATGAGCCAACCTGGCCTGCAGGAACTGCTTGGCGTGCGGACTCAGTCGGAGGATCCGGTTCTTGCCGAGGGCCAGTACATCCTGACGTGGTACGGGATGGATCTCGCGCAGGTCGGCAACTGAGACCGGAAACTCATGCCCCGGCGATTCCTGTAGATAGAACAGTGGGATGTATCGCCCCAGGTTCAGCAGGTTGCGGCACAACCACTTGGCCACGGCCTCCGCACCGTTCTTCTGGATGTCCCCGTAGCCGGGGGCTCTCTGCTCTATCGGGTAGACCCGAGCAACCAGCAGGAAGGGGGTCTTCACCTGCTCGATGTCGCAATCCTGCGATAGCACAATCCCGTTTGCGCGATGTATGGGGACGACGGCCGTGCTACCCTCGGGGGGTAGATTGGCAGTGAGGTCGCGGTGGACAGCGTCGTCCTCCGTGAGCAACTGCGCCCTGCTCGGCTCGAAGTAGGTGAAGTAGACATCCCGCACAACATCCCCCTGCTCGATGCCGTCCCCCGTGATCGCTGAGTACATTCGGCGCCTCCGCCTAGAGCCGCGACTCCCGGTAGTACTCCATGTCGACAGGAGGTATGTCCTCCTCCTCGGCCTCCCCCTCGTCCAACGCCGCGTTCTGCATTGACCTTGCGCCGCTCGCCCTTGCAGCCTCCACAGCGGCTATGCGGCGAATCCGGCGAGGTTCGAGCCCAAGCAGCACCCTCGCGGACTCCTCGCGGACCTCCTGGATCTGAGCCGTCGCCCGCAGAACTGCGTCGACTGTCTGCAGATCAGGGGGAAGCGCTTCCCTCTCTGTGCTCATGACGCCCTTCCTCCCATCAGTCACCTGTGTTGTGCGGCTCCTCGTAGGCGTCCAGTAGCCCCGTCGCTCTCAACGCCTGGAGGGCCGCCCGGTGATGGCGTCGCACCGTTCTCTCGCTCACGTCAAAAGTCCGGGCGATCTCTGTGAGGGGCAGGTTCTGGAAGTAATGGAGCCATAGGACGACAGCACCGAACCCACTCAGTGTCCCACGCCGATGCGACTCTGCCACAGCTTTCTGGACATCCATCGCTACATCCATGATCGATGTCCACAGCTCAACTTCGGGTCCGGCGTGAGAGAATGCCTCATGACTGCACGTGCTCCTTGTGTGAAACCCCTTCGGGCGTCCTATCCGTAGAGCCTGCTGCGCACTCTCTCGCTCACATCCAGTATATCACAGACCGCCCAACACCGGACATGTGTCGTCGCACGCGCTGGGCCGCGAGCATCCGTGCTCGTAGCGCTGCACCGTTGCCGCCCTTCTGTCTTCCGTCTTCAGCCGTCAGCCTTGTGCCGCTGCCGTCATTCTGTATTCTGTGTTCTGTGTTCCGCAGTTTCCGTCCCGTGTTCCGCCGTCAGCCTCCCGCCCTCTCCACCCAGAACGCATACAGCTTGGCGTTGCTCAGCCGGAACCGCAGCCGCACGACCGACCGTGGCAGTTCCCCCGCGCCCTCCCAGGTCAACGCCTGCCGCACGCCGTCCTCGTCGGCGGCCCGGCAGTTGGCGAACGTGAACGGGGGGATCGGCTTCCCTGCTCCGTCCACGATCTCCGCCGCCACGCTCTCGTTGCCCGCGTCCGCGTTCACGTGGAGCACGCCCTGGGCCAGACGCAAGGGCCGCGTGAGGAGCATGCCGGGCTCCTCGCGCGCATCGACCGAGACAAACCCATCCAGCCGCAGTGTCCCCAGGCCGATCGAGCCCGTAGCCGGCTCGGCCGGTCGACCGGTGTGGTCCGCCGAGCGTCCGCTGTAGTAGAACCACAGCTCGCCGCCCATCCGGATCGGGGCCTCGGTTGACGGCGCGTTGTTGCCGTAGTCCCAAC
>CBFDAZ010000411.1:0-5496 GCA_965602825.1 uncultured bacterium | reverse complement strand
GGCGACTGCCTCTTGGATCTGATCCATCCAACGCCGACACTCTTCCTCAGCGTTGTTCTTGGCGGCGAAGATGTAGGCGCCCCAGAACGTCTTCAGTAGCTCCAAGTACCTCTGTCTCTTCCGATGCAACTCGGGGCGATCAAGGCCGCACACTCGGATAGTGGCTTCGCCTCTATCAGACTCGTCCTTGGGGTATATGCCCCCGTCCACGCCGACATCGAAGTCAATGTGGCCCTCGGGGCCGTCGTCGCCTGTGGGATCCAGTACAAGCGGGCACTCGGCATCCAAGGGATCGCCGGGGCGCCTGGCACGTTGCCCGCGAATCGGGAACTGGGTACCCTTCCCCGGAGGGGCGTTGCATCTCGGGCAGGCGAGCAGAACGTTGCTCCAGCTGTAGCCCAACCAGTAGTAGCCCGGGTGCCCCGCGTCTTCGGTGACCGCGCCTTTGGGCCGGTAATGCTCGACATGGTCAGGTGACACGTGCCCCATGTGAGACTCGCAGTAGGCACACTTCTCGTGGAACATGGCCCGAAGCCTTGCACGCACCTCGTCATGGGCGTATCGGTGCTTCTTCCACACGTACCCGGGCTCCTCGCCCGCGCACAGAGCGGCCTCGAGCGCCTCGGTGGCCTCCTCGTTCCACGCATCCCCATTCTCCGCGAGCACCTGAGGCGCTCTGCCTCGCGGTATCCTGATCACTGACCGTCATCCTCTGCTAGCCCTGAGGGACGGGGCCGCTGCTTCAGGTCCCTCGCGGCCCGTGCCTTAATGCGCTCCAGTTCGTCGGGCGGAACGGCATCAGCAATATGCTGACCGATCTCGCGCCACTCCCGGAGCTTCCCGCGTTCGGCGGGGGTATCGCCGGGCGGAGGCATCACGGCCGAAAGGGAAGCCGCCAGTTCGTTGAGGCGTGCTTCGTCTTCCGGTGAGCGCCCCGACTTCGACAGAAGTGCCCGGCGCTCGGAGAGAAGTTCCTCGATCCTGGGATCGTAAGGTGTGTCTAGGCCGAACAGGTCGCTCGCAAGTACCTGGTCCGTATACCAACCCTGAACCGAGTCAAAGCCCTCATCGTGTACCACTCGGTTCCCTGCTCGACGCAGGACCACCACCTCGTCAGCTCTCGCCGCTCGGATCGTCACTGGACTGTGTGTGGTGACGATGAACTGCAGCCGAGGGAACGTCTCGCGTAAGGCGTAGATCACCTCGCGCTGCCAGGCTGGGTGCAGGTGCGCATCGATCTCGTCCACCAGGACGACCCCCTCACAACCCAGGAGGTCATCCGTGTGCGGGAAGGCCTCGGACAGATGGCCCAGCAGGTCCCCTACCCATGCGAACATGCCACGGTAGCCGTCACTGAGTGCCTCGGGGGGCAGGTCGCCGTCGGGAGTCGCACACAACACCGCCTTGGGTCCCACCTCAACACTTGCGACTTCAGGCAGAAGATGGCACAGTGCAGTCTTCGTGGCTTCGAGTCGGCGCCTTGCCAGTTCCCCTTCGGGACCGTCGGGCTCATCCAGACTCTCGTAGTGCCAACGCTGTAGCCAGCTTCTCACAGGTCGGAGCGCTGCTGCTTCCCCCATGAGGCTCGAGAGACGCTCAACCCGTTCTCGTCCGGTGGGCTGCCGCACTGCGTTGCCACCGGCGCTCAACTCCCGCATAGGTCCGTAGCCGCAGACCAACCACCCCTTGGGTTCAGTGCCCGCCTGGTCGAAGAACGGCGGCAGCGCCCCGTCCTCAAGCGAGGTGCCCCTCGATAGGTCGCGACTTCCAGGCACCAAGACAAGCACCGACTCCAACAGCCCCGGCGCGCCAGCATCTCCTGCGCCGGCGCGGAACCTCGCTATGGCGCGCCCCCCCGAGGCACCATGCCTCACATACTCGTATTGAGACCCCTGATAGATCAGCTCCGATGCAGCCTCAAACCCGGCCAAGGTAAGAGCAACCATCTGTAGGATGGTGCTCTTCCCAGTGCCGTTCTCACCCACCAAGATGGTCCACATCCTGGGTTCGCCCTCGGGCGTCGTCAGATCGAGGGACAGCTCGTCGAAGCACTTGATGTTCTCCAGGTGCAGTTTGGTGATATGCACAGCGCCGCCCCCATCCTCTTGGTCAGGAGCAAACTCACTTACCGTGCCTGCAGCGCGAGCGCAGCCATGGGAGTCGCGTCAGTCCTCCCCAAAACCCGTCCGCTTCTCCCATTCGGTTGGGTGGTCCAGGGCGAACTCACGTGCCATGACCGATTCCGCGATGCGCTGCAGGCCTTCGTCGAGCGACGTCTTCGGCGGACCCAGCAGGCGAGCCATCTCGTCGGCTTTGCCCAGCAGCGAGGTGGGCTGGGGCTCGCCCTTGAACTTGGGCTCGATCCCCATGAACTCGCCCAGCCGCTCCGCAATGGCGCGCACGGAGACGTTCTCGGTGCCGGTCAGGTTCAGGATCTTCGGCGGCACGGACGCCACCTTGGCCGAGTCGATCATCTTGTCCATCAGGTCATCAAGCCAGATGACGTTCACGAAGCCCGTCGTCAGATCGATCGCTTCCCCGTCGCGGATCTGTCGGGCGATGTCGGTCGGCACGCCGAACTCCTCGTGGTAGCCATAGAAGATGCGGTGGATGACAGCGGGAGTGCCGTTCTTCTGCGAGAAGTACTCCACCATCCACTCGCCGCCCAAGCGCGTCAGCGCGTACAGGCTGGGCGGCAGCGGAGCGTCGTGCTCCGTCGCCCCGTCAACCGTGTCCGCGTAGATGTTGCCGCTGGAAGCCACGAGGAAGGCTCTCGTCTTGGCGAAGTGCTCGATCGAGCGGCCGACCGCATGGACGTTGATCGCGACCGTCTGCTCGTGATCGGCTTCCGAGCCGAACTTCAGGGCGGCCTCGTGGAACACGCAGTCGAAGTCATCCGGCACGCCCTGGTAGCAGTCGGGCTGGGTCACATCTCGCCGATAGGTGGTGATGCCGAGCTCAGTCAGCCCGTCCTCCTGGCCCGGCGTGCCGAAACGGGCGATGCCATGGACCTGGTTCCCCGCTTCGACCAGACGCCTCACCAGATGCTTGCCGATCTTGCCTGTTGCGCCAACGACCATCACGCGCTGATTGTGCATGCACCATCTCTCCCGCTGCGGTGGAGCAACGGTGGGCGGCATGTCTGCCGCCCTTACGGGCACGACACACCACCATTTCGCTGCCCCTCGTAGGGGCGCCAGGAATGGCGCCCATCCGTCGCCGTGCGACGTAGGCTGGGCCGCGCGGGTCGTCGGCAATCGCCAACTGCCCTCTAACCGCCAGCCTTCGTCGGCGCGACCCAGTTCACGATATCGTCCGGGCTGGCCTCCTCACTCTCGAAGCGCAGCTTGTTGGGGGCGTCCGCAGCCTCGTAGGCTGCTTCGACGAAGTCCAGGCCGAAGTCGGAGCCCGTGTTGTGGACCAGCAGCCTCCTAGGCGCCCAGAGCGCGCCCGCAGTGCGGATGTCGCCGGCGCGCCGGAGGGCGGGCGTGAACAGACGGTCCATGAGCTGCTCATCGGAGCCCGCATCGAGGCCCGCCATGTCGACTGTGACGGAGTCAAGGCCGGGCGTCGCCGCAGAGGCCAAGAGACACCACAGTCCGGCCTCCCCCAGCCCCACCAGGTTCACATGCGCACCCTTGGTGGAAGCGCCCGCATAGGCCAGAGCTGTCACCACATCCTGAACGCGCAGGGCCGTATCGGTGCGGTTGTACGTGGTGAAGTATTTCACGTCGAGGTTGCGTTCCGAGTCCTCCGATAGCTGGTTCTCTCCGATGAGGAAGCAATCGACGAGCACGACATCGCGGCCGCTGTCGAAGAGGCTCTTCACGAGGGCGACCGGCTCCCCGTTGCCTCCGTCCATCAGCTCCGCCTTCGGTCGATCGCTCGCAATGACGACGATCGGCATCTGCATACTGGTGCCGGAGTGTCTCAGGTAGGTGACGGGCACGCGGTCATCCCTGTACGCCAGCACGACGTCGTGCCCGGCGTAGGGCGCCTGGCCCGACGGGCCGGTCTCCGTCACCCGCACATCATCCGTCTCGACCGGAGTCAGGTTCAGGGAGTGGGCCAGCGATGACCCGTAGATCTCTCGGAAGCGGCGCAGTCCCTTCTTGCCCGCCGGCCGATGGGCCTCGAGCTGCTCCTCCGAGGCCCGCATGAGCGACTCCATCAGACCTTCTTCGTCAAGCGCATAGTCCGGGAGGTCGCGATCGGCGAAGACGAGCAGATCCTCCTTCGCCTCGACCTCAAACGGCTGCTCCTTGAGCGCTTCGGGATCATCCACGCCCAACAGCCACCTCCCGAACCAGGCGTACACGGCCTCGCGACTATCCTGGTTGTAGTTGTGCGGCGCATCAAACTGCATGCAGTCGAGCTTGTCCTCGGCGCCGTAGAGCCCATAGACACTGCGGACGTCGGGGGCCTCTTCGGTGGGGTTGTTCTTCGTCCAGTCCCCGGTGGCTGAGACCAAGAGCAGCGGCCGGGGCGCCATGAGGGCCGCGATCTCGGTGTTGAACGCATCGACCCGCAGGTTCGGCGCGTTCTCGCACAGGCAGCCGCCCTGCATGTGGGCCGAGACCATGTTCACCGGGGCCGCCACCTTCACTCGCTCATCGACGGACATAACCATGAAGGTCTGGGTTCCGCCGCCGGACGCACCGGTGCAGCCGATGCGGTCCGGATCGACCTCGGGGAGCGTCAGCAGGAAGTCGATGGCTCTCATGCTGTTCCAGAGCTGCAACCCCAACAGGCTCTGCCCCCACAGCTCCTGCCGCTGGCCACCGAACTTGTGCGTGAGCTGCTTCGAGTCGTTGTAGCCGATCATGTCGTAAGTGAAGACGACGTGGCCCTGTCGCGCCAGGTTGATGCAGCGGCCGGGCACCGATCCCCGCTCCTCGTTGGCCAGCCGCCCGACGCTCCAGTGCCCATGGGGAGAGATCACTCCAGGGAACGGGCCCTCCTTGCCCAGAGGGCGGTAGAGGTTCCCGGTGACGAGGAAGCCGGGGTGGCTCTGAAAGTGGGCCTTCTCCACCGAGTAGCCGTCGCGCTCGATCCGGCCGAAGACCTCGGGCTTCAGCGGGCACCTGTTCGGCATCGGCCACAGGCCCGTGCTGACCAGGATGTGGCGGCGGAGGGCGGCCGCCCGGGTCTCCCATTCCTCGCGAGTGTCATATCCGGGGAAGTCGTAGTGCAGGTCCAGGTGGCGCGTGTGTATCGTTCTCGTCTCCCCGGCCGCCGCCCAACCCGCGGCGGCCCAGATTGCGGTCATCAGTGCCAAGTGGCCCACATCAACACCTCCGGCCGGCATCACCTGCGCCGTAGGGAGTTCGCCCCATGTTGGGTTGGCTCCTTGCGGGTACTGGTGGCCCGGTCCGAGGACGTACGCGGCGAGAACCCAATCGGGGCCCCGTTCATGCGGGGCCCCGAAGTCACTGCTGTGGCAAGTGCGTTGCGCTACCGCGGCGCCCAGTACTTGTGCCAGTTGGGGTCGTTGTT
>CBFDAZ010000410.1:0-5499 GCA_965602825.1 uncultured bacterium | reverse complement strand
TGACCACCCGTTCGCCCGCGCTGGTGAGAGTGACTGGCTCGATGGGCGAGAGGGTGCCGCCGCGGCGGGGAAGGAGCACCGTTACCGAGCGTGAGTGGGGGCTCTCGTTGCCTAGGCTGAGAATGCCGCCGTCCCAGACGATGCTGAGCCCGCGAGGGGTGGGGGCCGTATCAGTCACCGAGACCGGTACCGAGTCGCCCAACCGAACTTCGCCCGCGAAGCCCCAGAGGGCGAAGGTGCCGCGACGTGTGAGTGTGACGGTGGAACCCTCGCGGAGACGATCCAGGGAATGCTCGACGAAGGCCTCGGAACCCCACAAGGACGATCGTGCGGTCTTGCCGTCGAGGGTGCCGGCCACTTCGGCCTGCGCCCCCGAGTTGTTGTCCCAGTGTAGAGCAACGACGCGGCCGGCCTTGTCGAGCCAGGAAGTCTCACGCACGGCGAACATGCTCGCGTGTGGGTTGCCTTGGGGATCGAGCATCCGATAGCTGACCCGCCTGCCGAAGAGCTCCCCGCGGGCAGCGTTGTCGTGCACGACCTGCCACGTCCGGCCTCGCAACCGCCCGAAAGCTCCCCCAGCCCAGCGCACGCCTCCCCAGTAGACCACTTGGTGAATGGCGCCGAACATCGCTGAGCTGCGTCGCGAGACCTCGGCTGGGATTGTCTGCAGGGGGTCGGGCGCTCCCAGGTTCGCATCGCTGGCGGCCCCGACGCGGATCACGAAGAGCTGGCTGTCGCCGTAGACCATCTGGAAGAGGGGGACCGGGACCAGGTTCTCGTCGGGAGGGCGCCTCTGGGAGTCGGGATACTCGGGCCAGAGGTCAACGCTGCCGGCGTTGAGGTCGAGGAAGAGGGTCTGGAACTCCCCCGTCCATTCGCCCACCTTGCAGGCGTGTGGTGTGGCCTCATGAAGGGCGACGTAGGTGCCGAGCTTGTCCTGGACGTGGCTGTCGCGACCCAGGTAACCGTAGCGCTCGCGGTAGTGGGCGCGCGGGTTGCGGTCGAGGCAGGAGATGGGGTCGCGGCGGAGGCGGCTGTTGCCCCACAGCGTCGCCCCGAAGACCTGCGAGGAGTCGAACATGATCCCATTGGCGCGGGCCGCTGGATCTCCGGCGAAGGCCGCCAGCCGGCCGAGCTGCTTGACCATGTGCTCGCGGACGAGATAGGGGCTGACATAGGCGGGCTTGCTCGAGGCCCCCGCCTCGAAGCCGCCGTACGTATCGGCCGCCCCGTCGCCATCCTTGTCGAACATCAGGGAGGTGTCATAGCCCGGGGCCCCATCGGGCCAGAACGTCGGGTTGACGTAGAGGAACACCGGGGTGTCCTCCGCATCGGCCGAGCGCAGGAGTTCGCCCAGGGCCATGCCGGGGAAGGTGTGCCCCTGAACGGTCAGGGGCTCCTCGAGGAAGCGGCGGTGAGGGAACTTCTGCCAGCCGCGAGCGCCTTCGACGAAGGGGCTCCAGAGCTGCGGCGTTACCGGGCTTCGGTACAGGCGGCGGAACGTGCGCGTGAGCTCGACGAGCATTCCGTAGGGAACGTAGGGGATAGGGCGGCCGGCGTCCTCGCGGACGGCGTGCTCGGGGTAGCCGTGTGTCGTCATGACCTGTTGGAGATGAGGTCGGGCGGCGAGCTTGTCGCGGAGGCGCATGAACTGGAGCGGGATTCTCTCGACCGCGCCGACCTGCTCGCGTTTGACGCGGGCCCCGGGGGCCATGATCTGGCGCACCCAGCTTCGGTAGACGCGAGCCATGTCCTCATAGCCGCCGCCGGGGAGTGTCACGACGCGCCATGGCGCAGGACGGAAGCTCTCGCCAGGGGCAAGCGAAGCCTGGATCTCGGCCACGAACCGGACGTCCTGACCGGCGTCGACGGCGCCCAGACGTTTGAGCGAGCCGTAACGGTCGGTGCCCATGAGCATCACCGACGCACGCGGACCCATCGCGCCCTGCCACTGCATGGTGCAGCGGTCGCTCGGATACCCGTGGACGAAGGGGAGCGTCCCGTAGATGCGGATGCGGTCGAAGCGCTCATCCAGGGGGAGCAGGGCGCCGCAGTGATACGGGTAGACGAAGAAGCGCCCGTTGCCTTTGGCACACAGGGCGTTCGCCGGGAAGCCGACCAACTCGGCCTCTTCCCCTGCCTGGTTGCTGACCTCCATCGAGAGTTCCGCCCAGGGGTCGTCCCCGAGAGCGACACGGTAGATGGCGTCAACCTGGTCCGGGGTGCGGGTGGCCGAGCGCACGGAGACGGTGAGGAGCCCCCCGGTGCGGGAGACGGCGAGTTCCCCGTGAGGCCCGGGCGACACTGTGCGCGTGCCGAACTCGATGTACCAGGCGGGTTCGTCTTGCGACCAGCGTAGGAGCGTCTCGCCGGTCGCCACGTCCTCAACGCGGCGCAGTGAGCCGTCCTCGAAGAGCACGCGAAGGTGGTCGTTGGCGAGGGTTACACGGTCGTCCCGCTGCTCAAGGCGCGGCTGGCCCGAGGCGAGGGCTGCACTCGCGAACAGGGCACACAGCGAAGGAACGGCGACCGGTGGGCTGAACGGTCCCATCTGACTCCTCAGGGGCCCTTCGTGGGCGCTACGGGTACTCCACGCTGACCACGAGGTCTCGGCAGGCCTGACCCGTGACACGGGCCCGGACTTCCTGCCAGTAAGCCTCGCCCACCATACCGCTGTTGGCCGCCCCGAACGCCAACTGGTTCTGCGTGCGGCCCGCGGGCGTGAATGTCCCGGTGGCGTCCAGGCGCAACTCGCCATCCACGTAGACCTTCAGGTCCTGGCCTTCGGTGACGATGCGGTAGGTGTGGAAGTCATCGGTCGTGTCCATGTCGTACCGGATGTCGCGCTTGGTCCACAGGTCGATATGGTCCGGCCAGAGCCCCAGGCGCTGGTGAGCGACCCCGTTGCCGATGATGACATAGCTGGAGCCCGACACGACCTTGACCCGCGCTTCCACGATGAGCGGCTCGGCCGGACTGGCGCCCCAGACGTAGCGGTAGTAGTGGTAGTCCCCGGAGACCGTCCCGCGGTCGGCGATGAACAGCGCGCCGTCCTCCAGCTTCTCCTCCGTACGCTCCGATCCCGGGTCCCTGTACCAGGGCGCCTTCGGCTTGTCGCTGGCGTCCCACGCAATGGTCCACTCATCGGGGGCCGGCATTTCGCCTGGCTCGAGCGCGATCTCGACATGGTTCGGGCCGCGCTTGAGCCACTCCGGCTTCACAGCGTAATCGACCCAGCCATCCGTCAGCGTTCCACCCTCGAGTACGTGCCCATTGAGCGTCACCTGTAGTTGTTCGGGGCGCGCGATTGCGGGCATCTCAAGGTGCAGCGTCACGGTTGGTTCGGCGCCAACTTCGCGGGCCCGCTCGATGTCCTCGCCGACCACGATGTCGATCTCCAGCGGATTCCTGGGAGACATGCTCTGCGGCTGCGAGGGGGCCAGAAGAGGAACGGTTCGATGGCTGTCTCCGCCGGCGAGCCAGGAGTTGGGGTTGCCGTCTCTTACACTCACGAAGTACAGCTTGTCGAGTGTGGCCAGCGTTTCGGGGTCTCCGACCTCTCGGAACACGGCCGAGGTCGGGTTGAAGTGGTTGAATGTGTGGATGCCATCGGCGCCGGCGGCCCACGCGTTCATGGCTCGGCCCCGGTAGCTCTCAAGCGACGCCCTGCGGAAGCGGCTCTCGCCTCGTACGCGCGAATCGCTCAAGCACGGGTAGACGGGCACGTCGTAGCGGTGCCCAAGCTCGACGCTGTACTCCCAGGGGTTGAGGCGGAAGTAGCCGGTCGTGATGAGGATGTCCACCAGACCGTCTTCCAGCCAGCGCTCGATGTCGAGCCCCATGTCGCGGTCGAACTCGACCGAGTCGGCCACACGGACAGCGATCAGGATCGGCCGTCGCCGCTCTCGGCCGATCTCCTCGGTCATCGTGCGCACGCGCCGGAGGAGGTCGGTCATCATGTCCCGCTCTTCCTGACTGGCCTTGCCGCCGTTGGCGACGCTGGCGAAGTAGCACATGTGCCGGAAGAAGTCCAACTCCACGCCGTCCACGTCGTAGTTCCGGCAGACCTCCTCGATGAAACCGAAGGCGAGGTCGCGGATCTCCGGGCGCGCGTAGTCCACGGAGCTCCATCGGCCGTAAGGGGTGCGCTTCACATGGTCGCCCACCAACCACTCGGGGTGCTCGGATTTGAGAGGTGGGAACAGAAGGTAGGGCTTGTCGGGTGTGTGCGCGACGTCGTGGGTGTCGTTCATGCGCATCGACCAGAAGACTTCCATGTCTTGCTCGTGGCCGAACTCCACGACGGCCTGCAGTGAGTCGGTTTCCTGATCGATGAGGTCCTGCGTGATGTTCCGTTTGTCCGGCTGGATGCCGAAGTCGGCGGGCGAGCGTGTCAGGATCGTGCCGACCTCGGTGCGGTGCGTGAAGTTGCTGAAACCGGAGCTGATCGTGCAGTAGGCGATCGTGCCGATCTGTGAGCCCACGAGGGCCGTGGTGCGTTGAGCGAGGAAGCTCTCCGCGTTGACCTCCACGTCTCGCGGGAAGTACAGGGCGTCGCATCCGTCATTGTTGGCGATGATGCGGCGCGGGCGCTGGGCGAGCTCCCGGCGGGCCTCGCGGAGTTGCTCGAGCGAGAGGACGCCCTCGCCCGCGGCTGCCTGGGCCGACACCGCGCTTGCCGCCAAGAGCGAAGCTGCCGCCGCCAGGAGCAACCGGGACGCAGCAACTGCCATGCAGTCCGTCATGCCGTCAGCCTCCTGTTGGTCGCAGTGCGTGTAAGGTCCGCACTCAGTTCTGCTCGGTCATTCATCGTCAACCCACAAGCCCAACTCCCCCTGCTCCCGCTCCACGTCGTCATCCACCCAGACCATGCCTGGCTTCCGGCCCTGCACGCGGTACGGCTTGCCGGGGCGGTAGCGAGGGCAGTCGCGGGGGCCGTAGCAGTGGGTCTCGAAGCGCCAGTCCTTCCGGTCCGGGTCCCAGTGGTCGATGGTGATCTCGGTGGGCATCTCCAAGCCGAAGGGGCAGCGTTGGCAGCTCTCCGCATACGTCCGCTTGTCCAACCGCAAGTGACCGTTGGCGCGGTATTCCGGCAGCGGCGGAGCGATACCCCCCTCGGGGTTCGCGGGCACATCCTGATCCTCTGGTCCGCGTGGCAGAAGCCGGAGCTTGCTCACCTTGTAGTGAGTAGCCCACTCCGTCCACGCATCCGGAACCGGCACCGCCAGGCCCGTCACGTGGTCCCCGATGCGGAACTGGTTCTTCTCATGCGTCTTGGGCCCAACGCCGACCCGTAGCTCCTCCGCGGGTTCGCCGTCGAGAGTTCCGTCAATCACGAGGGTGTAGCCCTGGTAGGCATGCTGGATCTCGTCATAGGAGCGCAGAAGGCGGATGCGCGCCTTGACGGCGGTGACTGCACCAGCGAACTCCTGCTTGCCAGCCATGTGCGTAACCAAGGACCCCGCGTGTGTGTGATGGGACGTGCGGCCACACCCGGAC
>CBFDAZ010000409.1:0-5508 GCA_965602825.1 uncultured bacterium | reverse complement strand
AGAGTCCTCGACGAAGACCCAGTAGGGCATCCCCAGCATCTCATAGACATCGGTGTACTTCGAGATCGCCTCTTTGAAAGGCTCTAACTCCGGGTCGTCCTGCGTCAAGATCCTCGTGCTCATCGATCGAGACGGCCTCCTGCTGCCATTCGGCCTCCGAGGTCGGCCGGAACTCGTACTTCGGCTCCCGGCCCTGCTCCAGCTCGACGACGTAGCAGCCGCGGGGCCCGGTCTGGTTCGGGTCCAGGCCCTGAGTGCTGCCCGGATAGATGATGCACGGGTCGGCGGGGCGGATGACCTGGGGCACGTGGATGTGGCCGATGGCCCAGTAGTCGAATCCGGCGACCCGCAGGTCCTCGACGGAACACGGGGCGTAGGGGCTTTCTCCCGTCCGTCCTCCCACATCGGCGTGCAGGAGGCCGACGGCAAACGGGGCGTCGCCCGCTTCACGCTTGAAGCGGCGGGCGAGGTTGGCCTTCACTTCGCGTCTGCCGAAGCTGATGCCGTAGACGGCGCAGGTGGTTTCACCGCCGCGTCTGACCGAGACGCGCTCGACCTCATCCGGCCCGAACCGATGAGCTGTCGCGGGCCACTCGAGCGCCTCCGACCACGCCGACCACGGATCATGGTTGCCGTGCACGACGAAGGCGGGGATACCGGCGTCTGCCAGCGTCGCCAGGCCTCTGACGAAACGCACCTGCGCCCGGAGGCTGCGGTCCTGGCTGTCGAACAGATCGCCCGCGAAGAGGGCGAAGTCCACCTTCTCGTTCAGGCAAAGGTTGATGACCCGGTCGTACGCCGCCAGCGTTGCGTCGCGCAAGGCGTTGCCGACCTGCTCATCAACGTCGCGCAGGCCGCTGAAGGGCCGGTCCAGGTGCAGATCGGCGGCGTGGACGAACTTGACGGACACGAGACAAGGGCCTCCTGTACGGTAGTAGGGGCGCGATTAATCGCGCCCGTGGGTGCTTCCCTCGCCCACTCATTTCCCCATTGCCGACAGCGTCCCTTCGACTGCGCCTCGGTCGGGTGCGTGAAGAGGTGCCGTCTATCCGGCGATGGAAGGTGATTGTTGCTCTCGATCTACACCGACGAAGGGCAGGAGGCGGGAGGAATGGACCTGTCAACGGCGGTTCCCACGATCGGCCTGGTGGGCATGTTGGCGGCGAGCGCCGCGTTCGCTGCGCAGCCCCTGCCATACGACGGCTTCTACATTGGCGAGATCGTGCCGACGCCACAGAAGGCGAAGTACTCCGACGAGTATGTGTTTCTGGGCCAGGATACGTGCATCGTCGCCATGGATGATCCGCTCATCCGTCTGGGTGCAGAGGAGTTGGCCCTGCACATCCAGCGGACGGCCGGCGAGGGCTCGCCGAGGCCCCGAATCGTCGATCCCTTCGTGGACACCGGGGATTCCGCAACGGTCATCGCCATTGGGCTGACGCACGGACCCCTCCTCCCCGTCGGCCTCCTCGTCGCGCCTCCGGCCGCCCGACCCGAGGCCTACGTTATCGGCGCCCATCGCACTCGGGATACCCAGCTCATCTGGTCAATCGGCCATGATGCGCTCGGGGCATATTGGGGCTGCCAGTCGCTGATCCAGCTTGTCTCGAACGACGAGGGTCCGCGTCTGCGGTTGGCGCAGGTGAGCGACTTCCCGCGTTTCTCGATCCGCTGTGTGCAGGCCGAGGGGTTGAGGGACTGGCCCGACTACGAGCGGGCGCTGACGTGGATGCCGCGCTACAAGCTGAACTACCTGGCCTTCGGGCAGAACTACTTCTTCCCGCCCGACTGGCGGAAGTGGTCGCCGGAACAGGAAGAGGTCATCCGCAAGGCCTGCAACATGGCCCGCGAGCAGATGGCCGTCCAGGTCATGTTCCACCTGCACCCCCATCGGCGCGATCCGGAGACGAACATAACCATCTCCGACCCGGCCGAGATCGAGCGGCTCGCCGAGATCGGCCTGTTCGCCCTCGATGGTGGCGCAACGGCGCTCATGCTGCGCTCCGATGACATCTACCCGCTCTCCGAGGCCGACAAGGCGGCCTTCGCCGACCAGGCCGAGGCCCACGCGCACCTGATCAATGAGTTACTCAAGCGTTTCCGGGCCAAGTACCCCGACATGTTGTTCCTCTTCTGTCCCCCGTATTACCAGGGCGTCAACACCGGCCTGCCAGGCGGAAGGCCGGAGCGCGAAGCGTACCTGAGGAAGCTCGGCGAGTTGATCCCGCCCGAGGTGCTCGTCATCTGGACCGGCCCGGTGACGCGGTCGCTGGAGATCACCCAGCGGCAGACCGACGGCTTCACCCGGGTGCTCGGGCGCAGCCCCTTCCTGTGGGACAACACGCTCTACGCGCACCGGTCGCAGTTCGGCTACGATGGCCGCCACCCGCACTATCTGTTTGATGCCTTCCAGACCAAGTGCCCGAAGCGCTTCTACGAGGCCACACCGGGGATTGTGTTCAACGGGGGCATCACGGAGATCTACCGCATCGCCCGCATCAATACGGCGGACTACTTCTGGAACCCGGAGGCCTATGACCCGGAGGCCTCCCTGCGCAAGGCGCTGGCGCTGGTCGGCGGACCGGAGCTGGTGGATGACCTCATCGGCTTCCGGGATGCCTACTATGGCGTCTTCGACCGGCACTACCAGCAGCAGGGGACGCTTCTGGCCGCTCGCGACGAGCTCACGGCGTCGGCCGGGCAGGCAGCGCGATTGTACCGGAAGATCAGCCGCGAGTGCGCGAACGAGCACCTGGTCGAAGGTCTCAAGGGGGAACTCGACTGGGCGACGGGCACGGCCGGAGGAGGGCAGGAGGCGTTGGCCGGGATCAGGGAGCTCCGCGAGCAAGTACTGCTCGATCTTCCCTTCGATGCAGATAACTGGAAGACGGAGAAGAAGGGCGAATGGACGGTCGAGATGGAGGAGGGCGCGCTGACGGCTGCCTTCCCGCTCGGGACCCCGAGCGAAGCCGGCGCTTTCGGAGCGGCCACCCGGACCATCGCCGTCCCCGAAAGCCCGACGGGCAAGTTGTACCTGATCTTCTCCGCTTCGGATGACTATGCGCACGCGGGAACACCTAGGAATGCCTGGCCGGGGTACCTGTTCAAGCAGGTGCTAGTTGATGACGAGCTGGTCTGGGAGGACGATGTGGAAGGGGTCGAGCCGCTTTCAATCCAGGCGCTGCAGGTCGTAGACCTCACCGAGCGACTTGCCGACAGCAAGCAGGCGAAGCTGACCTTTCGCGGCTTCGACAAGCGCGGCGTGGGGAACATGGGGGCCAAGATCCAGTTCGCCAACGCGGCGTTCGTTGCGGCCGAGCCGAAGCTGGTCCGGCAGCTCGTCGCGATCCCGGGCGATGAGGGTCTGGGCAGTACCGACGGGCTGACGGTCTTCTGCCGCTTCCGGACCGGCCCGATTGGCAGGCGGCAGGCGCTGTATTCGCGCGGCAAGCCCTTCCAGTACTTCGCCTTCCTGAGCGAGACGGGCAGCGTCACGGCGGGTGTGTTCATCGGAGGCACGGAGTTCAGCGCGGGAACCGAGACCATGCTGAAGGAGGGTCAGGAGGCGGTCTTCGCCTTCACCTACGACGGCGAGAAGATCCGGCTATACCTCGATGGCCGACAGGAAGGCGAGGAGGAAGCGCCCGGCCCGAGCGACTACGTGGCGGGTACCGTCTACCTCGGCTCCTACTTTGCCGAGAGCCAGTTCTTCAGCGGCAGCCTCCTGGACACGAGGATCTACTCCCGTGCCCTGACTCCGGAGGAGATCCCCCAAGCCTCGGCCGAGCCAGCCGGGGGAGACAGACCCGCAATTCCCGAGGGCCTGGAAGGTTGGTGGCGTGAGCCCGGGCAGGGGGACGTCGCTCTCGAGGACCTGTCGGGAAATGAGCGGAGCGGGACGATCTACCGAGAGTGGGCCGCACCTTAGGGCCGGTGACGGCGTCGCGGGACCGAGGTCGGGGGCCCGGCCCGCGAACGGCCGCTGTCCTGTCATCGCTGGCGCCAGCTAACTGGCTCCCCGCTTCAGGAACGCAAAGCCCCGGTGCTTCAGCATGTCGAGGAGGACGGCGCCGAGGATGACGAGGCCCAGGACGACCTTCTGCGTGTAGCTTTCGACCCCGGTCAGGTTCATGCCGTTCTGGATGACGGCGATGATGAAGGCGCCGATGAGCGTGCCGAAGATCCTGCCCTGGCCGCCCGCAAGACTCGTGCCACCAACCACCACCGCCGCGATGACGTACAGCTCGTACATCAGGCCATACGTCGGCGAGCCGCTCTTGAGCTGCGAGGCGGTGACGATGCCGCCCAAGCCCGCCAGCGCCCCGCAGAGCGTGTAGACGAAGACGATCACCCGGCGGACCGGAACACCGGACAGCCGCGCCGCCTCCAGGTTGCCGCCAACCGCGTACACGTAGCGCCCCAGCGTGGTGCGGCTCATCAGCAGGTGGGCCGCGACGTACAGTAGCGCCATCAGAACGACGGAGTTCGGGATGCCGAAGAAAGCCGTCCCGCGTCCGAGCCAGATGAACGATGCGGGAACCTGGTAGATCGACTGGCCCTGGGCCAGAATGTAGGCCAGCCCGCTGGCCACCAGCATCATACCGAGGGTGGCGATGAACGGGGGGATCGAGAACACGGTGACCATGGTGCCCGAGAAGGCCCCCACCGCAGCACAGATGGCGATGCCCGCGAGACTGCAGAGCACCATCGCGCTCGCGCTCGCCTGCTCGCCGCCTGCCATCTCCCGTATCAACAGAGCACACATGACGGCGGACAACGCAATCAGGCTGCCTACCGAAAGGTCGATGCCCGCGGTGATGATGACCATTGTCATGCCGATGGCGATGACGGCAATCACCACGATCTGGTTGGCCACGTTCAGCAGGTTGTCGGTCTTCAGGAAGTTGGGCCAGTGGTAGCTCTCGGGCACCACGACCCGGGTCGTGGCAAGCTGAGGGAACTTTCCGGCCAGGTCCCGGAAGAGCGGCCACTGCCCGGTGGCGTGGTTGCAGGCGATGACGTCGATCGCTTCGCCGGCTTCCGTGAGGCGGCGAATGGTCCGGCCGGCGTCGGCCGGCGCCCCCTGAACGGTGCCGATAACGTCGAACCCATCGCCCTCCAACGCTCCTGCCAGCGCGTCGGCGAACTGCCGGTCCTCTTCCGTCTTGCGGACGGCGATCAGGACGCGGGAGTCGGGCCGGCAGGACCCGGCGATGGTGGCGGCGACCTGCCTGCCGCCCGCAGCGCCTGCCGGGACCTGCTCGTCCCACGTGATCCAGCTCAGGAAGGCACAGAGCACCAACAAGACCAGCAGCATTCCGTAGTCGGAGGTGATGCGGGACAGAGAACTGCTGAAGCCACCCGTCTTGGAGCCATCCTTCATGCGCTGTCACACACTATGCAACTGAGCACTCGTGGGGAGCCGGCCTGCTGCAGGCTTACTCCAGGGCCGGGTCCTTGAGAGCATCCTCCTGGCGGTAGAGACTGGTCGGGATCAGGATCTCCGCC
>CBFDAZ010000408.1:0-5512 GCA_965602825.1 uncultured bacterium | reverse complement strand
TCGTTTGAGGGGCAGCGGGTTCTGCTGCGCCTCGATTCGGTGGGGGACTTCTGCGAGATCAGCGTGAACGGGTACCACGTCGGCGAACACCTGGGGCCGGCGGTGCCCTTTGAGGTGGATATCACCGAACGCGTGACTGTGCCCTCGTCGGGGAACCGGCTCGAAGTGGCGGTGAAGGACGATACCCACTTCAGCGTGCCGAAAGAGACCACCGACTGGCGCGACCGCAGGCACTGGATACCCCGGGGCCTCGGCGGCAACAACCGCAAGGGGCTGTGGCAGGGGATCTCGCTTCGCGGCCGGCCCAGCGTACAGATCGCAGACGTGGCTGTCCGAACGTCGGTGCGCGAGAAGAAACTGACCGTCGTTTACGAGCTCTTCAACAGCCACCGGGCGACCTTTGCCGGCAGCCTTGAGGCAAGCGTGCGGCCGGCCGGGGGCGGCGAGCCGGTATTGCAGCTGCCCCGGACGGCCGTCGAGTTGCCGGGGTTCGTGACCACGACCGTGACCGTCGAGGCGCCCTGGGATGATCCCGAGCTATGGCAGCCGGATCACCCGGCTCTCTACACGTTGAGGAGCATTCTGAGCGACGGAGAGGGGGCACGGCGCCACCGAGTGGACACGCGCTTTGGGTTCCGCGAGGTCTGGTTCGACGGGATCCACCTCTACCTCAACGGGATCCGCTGCAACCTGCGGGGCGAGAGCCCCAGTTATTGCGGCGGGGCCGAGCACTTCGACACCCGCGCGGCGGCCGAGGAGATGGTGCGGCGGAGCCTGGCGGCCAACTTCAACGTCCTCCGGTTCCACGCTCTGCCTGTGCCGCCACACGTCTACGACGTCTGCGATCAGCTGGGGATGATGGTCGTCGATGAGAGCGCGATCTACGCCAGTTGGGGCATGGTGATGCCGGAGCACCCACAGTGGATGCCCGAGTGCCTCCGGCATCTGGAAGCCTGGGTCCGGCGGGACCGGAACCACCCGTCGATCGTGCTGTGGTCGGCGGAGAATGAGGGACTCAACGTCAGCCAGCTTACGCCCGCGCAGCTCGCCGAGTACAAGCGCGTGATCGACGAGAACGACGGCACGCGACCCGTCATCTTCTGCGGGGATGGAACGGGATACGGGTCGTCTCCCGCCAGCGTCAAGCACTACGTGCGAACGATCGATGACCTGAAAGACCGGGGAGGCCGGTCCTCGGGTTACGGAAGGGACCTGCGCAACGACATCTACTGGGCAGCGGAGTACGAACAGGACTTGCCGCTGGGCATCAGCGAGTTCCTGTTCCCGGCCAATGATGAGATGCGCGAGAAGCACCGCGAGGTCTGCTACATGATGGGCCTGCAGACGCGCGGCTACCGGTATGCCGACTGGTTCGACATCCGCCCGTACAACCCGCACTACACGGGATTCCTGTCTGATGAGGGGCTGAAGGAGGGCTACGAGGAGGTCTGGGGCATCATCGTGAAGTCCTTCGCCCCGGTGGCCGTCTTCGACAAGGAGTACGACGCGTTGGGCCCGTTCCCCGAGCCACCGAAGCTGAAGGTGGGACAGCCGGCCCGGCGGACGCTCATCGTCTACAACGACACCTTTGCCGATGAGAGCGTCACGGTGACGTGGGACGCAACGGCAGACGGCGGCCGCGTGGCTGACGGGAAGCAGGATCTGCAGATCGCGCTGGGCGGCCACGGGGAGTTTGAGATCGAGTTCGCGCCGGCCGCCGTAGGCGACCTGGCCCTGAACCTGTCATCAAGCAAGGCCGGTGAGGAGCAGTTCCGCGACACTCGCAAGTTCGTGGTCATCGAATAGCCGCGATCGATCCGCGCCGTACCAAGGACGGTGAGGTCAGATGACGAGTGCAAAGCGCCCCTACAGAACTCTTCTCGTATGGCTGTTCTGTGCCCTGCCGGTAGTGTGCGCAACCCAGCCGAGGGTGTCGCAGAACGCAGGCATTGCCGCACTCGCACTCGACAGAGCCGGCATCGCGGGAGGAATTTGCTCGCTGCCTCGCTGTGGCGACGGCGAGCTGGCGGTGACGATCGCAACCTCCGGCGGGCTACTCGTCCACGGGACAGACTCCCGGGCGGAGATGGTCCAGGCTGCCAGGGAGCGCGTGGACCGGGCCGGGCTGCTCGGCACCGAGGTCGTGATCGAGAAAGGCTCTCTCGGACGGCTGCCCTACGCAGACAACACGATTGACCTCGTTGTGATAGCCGACCTTGGGCGGGCAGACCTCGACACGCTGACGGGAGCCGAGGTGCTCCGAGTTCTCCGGCCTGAGGGCAAGGCCATACTCGGGCAGACGCCGGGCGTGTCCCCGCGGATGGTCCCGCGAGAGCTGAAGGAGTGGGCTGCGCGCGATGGCATCCGCGAGCCGAAGACCATCGTGAGCGAACTCGGCACCTTCATCGAGATCACGAAGCCCGCTCTCGATGGCGTCGATGACTGGACCCACTGGTTCCACCGGCCGGACAACAACCCGGTCTCCACCGATGCCGTCATCAAGGCCCCCTACATAGCCCAATGGCTCGGCCTGCCCTACTACGTCGCCATGCCGACCATCACGACAGCGGCCGGCGGACGCCTCTTCACGGCAACCGGACATATCGCGCACCATGAGCGCGAGGTGCCGACGCTGAACCTGCTCACCGCGCGTAACGGGTACAACGGTCGCGTGCTCTGGACGCGGAAACTGCCGGACGGATACCTGGTGCACAGGTCGGCCTTCATTGCGACCGATGATCTCTTCTACCTGATCGATGGCTCAGGATGCCTCGTGTTGGAGCCTGAGACGGGGCAAGAGAAAGGGCGCTTCGGGATCGACGGCATCACTGGCGGATGGAACTGGATGGCACTGACCGATGGCGTCGTCTACGCTCAGGCGAGTGACAAGCCGGGCCCGGCCGTCACGACAAGGGTTAGCAGCGACAGGGATCATTGGAGTTGGGCTGAGCTTTCGCCCGGGTACTACACCGAGCGCGTTCCGTGGGGCTTCGGCCGCCATCTTGGGGCGTATGACCTGAAGACGCGCACGACGTTGTGGACCCACACAGAGCCGGAGCCCATTGACTCACGGGCAATCGGCATGTGCGGCGACAGACTCTACTTCTACGCGCCCGACTCGCGGATTGGGTGCCTGGATGCGACGACGGGCGAGTTGCTCTGGACGAACGGCGACCCAGAGACGCTCGAGAAGATCGAGCAGGCGGGCAAGGGCCTTGCCAGCACGCCGGGCTTCCGCAGTACGTGCATGCTGCTCTGCACCCCCGACGTCCTGTTCTTCCAGGCGCAGACCAGGCAGAACGTGGTGGCCGTGTCGGCGAAGAGCGGCGAGTTCCTGTGGCAGCGTGCGAAGACCCGCAATGACCCGACGCTTCTGTTCCTCAATGGAGAGCTGATCACAAGCCACGTCAGCGCTGACACGCTGGCCGTCGATCCCATCACCGGCGAGGAAAACCGGAAGCTGGGCTTCCGGAAGCTCAACTGCACGCGCATGACGGCCACCTCGGACTCGCTTCTCTGCCGCGGCGAGGGCCTCGGGCGCTACGACCGCAACGACGGGGTCTACCGCATCGACGGTAGCGTCCGCCCAGGCTGCAACGATGGCGCGATCCCCGCCAACGGCCTGCTGTACGTCGGACCGTGGTGTTGCGACTGCAATCTGTCACTCATGGGCACCGTAACGCTCTGCTCCGCGGGGGACTTCGACCCGGCGAAGACCCCGCCGGCGGATGAGCGACTGGAGCAGGGAGACGGTGACCCGGGCCAAGTTCAGCCGCTGTCCGTGGACGAACTGGACTGGCCGACCTACCGGGCTAATAACCAGCGGAACGCGGCATCGAAGGCGACCGTCACGGAGACGCACCCAAGACAGGCTTGGTCGTACCGCTCCGAGCAGTCCCGGAAGATCACCGCGCCGACGACGGCCGGGGCCTATGTCTTCCTCGGGCGCGAGGACGGCAAGGTCCAATGCATCGACGCCGCGACGGGGGAGCCCAAGTGGGAGTTCGTGACGGCCGGCCCCGTCCTGCAGCCGCCGACGATCTGGGAGGGCCGGGCATACGTCGGTTCCGGCGACGGCTGGGTGTATTGCCTTGAGGCCCTGACGGGCCGAATGCTGTGGCGGTTCCGGGCGGCGCCGGTCGAGCGGAAGATCATGGTCTACGGCAAGCTGTGCTCCACGTGGCCGGTGAATAGCGGAGTGTTGGTGCATGACGGCGTGGCGTACGCCGCGGCGGGGATCATCGACCGGGACGGGACGTACGTCTACGCGCTCGACGCGAAGACCGGTAAGCTCGTATGGGAGAACAACACCACTGCCCACCTCGACCCCAGCCTCCGCAAGGGGGTCTCCGCGCAGGGAACGCTGGCGGTCGCACGAGGGCGCCTGTGGCTCGCCGCGGGTAACCAGATGTCGCCCGCACCATTCGATCTGAAGACGGGAGAGTGCAATACGTGGCTCACGCCACGGGGGCATCCGTCCACTCCGCGCGGTGCCGAGATCGGCGTGTGGATGGATGAGTACATCGTGCACGGGGGGCGACTCTTGTACTCGGACCCGGGGAAGATCATCAACCCGGGCCAGTTCAGCTTCGTTCCCCTGGATGAGAAGGGTAGCATCAAGTACCCCGCGATGATGCCGATCCACCGCTCGAGCATTCCGCCGGCGTGGAACGACAAGATCCTCGTCGCCCTCACGCAGCGCTACAACCAGCTCGTCTGCTGGGACAACGACCTGCTGCTGAAGGCCTTCGAGGTCAGACAGAAGGAGGAGGAACTCCGGCAAGAGGCGATGCAGCGCAACCCGGACCAGGGCGCCCGGATGCGGAAGCGCTGGAACACCGATGGCCTGCTGGACAACCTCTTCCGCCATACCGGCAAGTGGGGCCCCGAGGATCGCGAGACGCTGAGCGTCGTCATCGCCAACAACTTCGTGGTCACCGTCTCGGGCCCGGCACCGTGGAATCGCGAGGAGCAGAAGGGCACGTGGACGGTGCTGGGATTCGGGCCGGAGGATGGCAAGACGCTATGGTGGCGGGGCCTTCCGAGTGAGCCCCTGGCGAACGGCCTGATCATCGACCGTGAGGGCCGGATTATCGTCGCCCTGAAGAACGGGGAGATCCTGTGCCTCGAAGAGCCGCCAGAGGAGACGACCAGCGGTGGCTGACGTAGAGAGCCAACGCATCACGTAGCAGCACTGGTGGCGTAGGCGGCGTCACTACTCTCCAGCGTTGACTGCGAACCAGTCGGCGGTGTCCGGACGGAACGGTCGCGTGACCTGGCGCCCGTCGCGGAGTGTGAACGCCACCTCGACCGGGTCCGTCGCGCCCCGCTCACTGAACTTGCTCGCGGGAAGATAGGCGAAGACGTACCACTTGCCCTCAGCCTCACGCGCCCGGCAGCGAACCCGCGCATCGGATACTGCAGCGATGATGTCGGGAGCATCCGGCGAGATCAGGTCCGGCTCCAGTTGCTTCAGCTCGCGCGAGACCGCCATCAGACGTTGCCGGTGGTT
>CBFDAZ010000407.1:0-5513 GCA_965602825.1 uncultured bacterium | reverse complement strand
GCGACGGCTCCGCAGGTCGCAGAGACGCCAAGCAGGGGGACGAGGATTAGCCCGGCGACCAAAGCGCCTCCGCAAGCCCCCAGAAGATCGGTGGCATAGAGGGTCGTACCGCGGCTGACCGTCCCTTCGCCGTCCCCGGTTGTCGCGAGCGCCGCCGGGAAGGCCGCGCCAACGGCCAGGCCGGTCGCGCCCATCAACACGGAGATGACGGCGATGGGCAGCACGCCCGCGGCTGTCTGTGCGCCGCTCACGCGACTCAGCACGAGCAGCCCACCGACCGACAGCCCCGCCGCCAGGACGATGCCCGCCTGGGTCAAAGCGAGTGCCTTCCGCGCTGTGCGTTCGGTCACGCGGTTCGCCATCAGCCACGCTCCGGCGGCCAGACCTGCCATCAGGACTCCCACGACGAAGCCCACCACTCCGTACACGTAGCCGTAGAGGCTCTGCAGGCCCATCAGAAGCACAACCTCGAGGGTCATGCCGCTGCCGCCGGCGACGAAGACCGCGTAGGGGGCGGCGACCTTCATCGGCTGACGCGCGAGACGTGCCAGGAGCGCAATCGCCAGGCTCACGCCGAAGACCGCGAGCAGTATGGGCGCGACAGTCAGTCGCTCGGCCGCCTTGAGCACCTCGGCCGTCTTCCCGCGCCACCAACTCGCCCACAGCACTTGGGCGTAGTAGTAGCACGTCGGGGCGAAGTCGCGATTCAGCCGGACGTCGGTCGCGCGCTCGAGCTCAGCGAGCCGGTCCTCGCGCCGGAACGGATCGAGGGCATCGTAGAAGGAGGCCAGGATGGTGAGAGCGTCCAGTCCGCGCGATGCCATCCGGGCCTCCAGCGCCAGGGCGTCATCGAAGAGCCGGCCAGGCGTGCTCTCGGCCGAACAGAGGATCGTCATGTGGGTGCCGGGGAAGACCGCCGGCTCAAAGCCGGACTCCTGGGCCGTTCGGAACAGACACGCGTTGTAGGACCTCAACTCGGGGTTCAGGTAGTCCCCGGAGGACATCACCTGGAAGGCAAGCAAGCCGCCTGGCCCGAGCGCCCGTTGCACCTGCTCGAACCACTCCAGCGTGTAGTAGCGGTTGACCTGCGCCGTCGTCGGGTCCGACAGCGCCACCAGTACAACGTCCAGCCCCTCTCCGGCGCCCTGCAGCCCGACAAGGCGCGCGTCGCGCGCCGAGACCGTCACGCGCGGGTCGTCCAAAGCCTCTCTGAACGAGGCCGGTGCCCGGCGACGCACAACCTCGATGAGGGTGGGATCAAGCTCGAAGTACGCGACGTGCTGAGGCCCGTGCTTCAGGACCTCGCGCAACACCCGCGGCCCGCCGCCGACCAGGAGAACCTGCTTTGGTGAGGGGTGGGCGAGCAAGGGGATGTGGACCCATTGCTCGCCGGCCAGGCCTTCTCCCGTCTCGAACGTGTGCGCGCCATTCTCGAAGAAGTCCAGCTCGCCTCCTTGGCCCTCGAGAACCGTGACGTTCCCGATCGGTCCGTCCTGCGACACGGCCAGGTGATGGGGGGCCCAACGGAGTCCGAGGGTCACCTGCCGGAACCGCGGCGCTCCCGCGGCGAGCGCGACGAACGCCGCCATGCCAACCGCCAGGCGCCACGCCACCGGGCGCAGCAGCCAGACGCCAACAAGCAGCAGGGCGCAGGCAGCCAGCAGTGTCCCCTCCGCCGGGAGGCGCGTCACCGCGGCGATGCTGAGAGCGGCTCCACCTACGAGATGTCCGAAGGAGTCGAACACATAGGCCAGAGCAGGACCGCGCCGCGCGCCGGCGCCCGAGACTTCGAGGAGCAGGCAGCCCGCAGCGAACTGCCAGCCCAGCACGAGCCCCGCCGGCCCGGTGACCAGCGTGCAGAGCAGGAGGAGCTGGGGTAGGCTGAGGGTTCCGCCGGCCATGGGCACCAGAGGCCATTCGGCGAGGGCGCCACCGAACAGCTCCCGGAGCCAGAAGAGGGCGGCCCGCGAGAGCGCCAGCACCGCGCCGAACAGGACCACCTCTACCAGGGCGATGGCAGTTACGTGGAGGATCGGCCGATGGCTGCCACTGACCACCCGTCCCCCGATCCAAGCCCCAGCCGCCGACCACAACAGCCACGACGCAAGCACGGCAGCGATCGATAGCTCGTTCCCGGCCGAGGCGACCAGCAGCTCTCGGATCAGGACCACTTGTGCCGCTGCTGCTCCGACCCCGGCCAACGCAACCGCCAGCCTGGCCCGGCCGGCGGCCGGGAGGTCAGCCCGGCCGGTCTCGGTAGCTCTGTCGGTGGCCTCGGGCATCGGCTACCTCTGCCCTGTAATGCGGACAAGTCGGAAGTCCAGCGGCTTCAGGGGGAAGGACAGCGCGTCCCCATCCATCGGGAGCACGGTACCAGCCTCTACATCCTGCGCCTCCAGTCGGGCTTCGGCGGGGAGGTCCAGCTTCTGCCGGTTGAGTTCCACTCGCGCCTCGATCTCGTCCCGGCCCAGGTTGGAGACGACCAGCATGAGGCCCTTCGAGCCGCGCGAGTAGGCCGTCGCCTTGACCGATCTGTCGTTCGTCCGGATGGCGCCAGCTTGGTCCCAGTAGGGGATGAAAGTGGCCTGCTTGCGCCCGAAGTCCTCCATAGCATGCCAGAGCTTCGACTCCAACTCCAGCGGGCCGCCCAGGCCGCCGCGTACCAGGACATCGTGCAGGAGCGAGAAACTGGTGGCCTGCCGGTAGGTGTAGGGCCGGTTGTAGCACAGCATCTCGGCGGGAACGCCCCATTGGCGTCCCATGAACTCGCACCGGAAGGTCTCCAACGGGAGCACCTCCAGCGCCCACGGGCCAGCCTCGATGCTTCCGAACTGCTCCCCGTCCCAGTAGCTCGTGGCCCAGGCCAGTGTGGGGATCGTCATGCAGGTAGACTGGTGCACGTTCACCAGACCGTCGGGCTTGCGGCTCTTGACGAGGGTGTAGATGCGTCGCATCATCTCCCGCGTCGGGAAGATGGAGTAGGTAGTCCCAACGGTGCCATCCGGCCTGCGGTACCCGCAGCCATGCTGGGTATTGGCGCAACCCCAGGGGTTCGCTGTCCCGTCCAGGTAGACGCCGTCGATGTCGTACTCGTCGATCATCTTCGCGATGCCGTCGGCCATGAAGTCCTGCCAGGGGCTGCGATAGCAGACGATATAAGCATGTTGCTCCGGCTGTCGATGGTATCCGCCTCGTCGCGGGAAGACGAGACATTCGTCAGAGTACAGGTCCCACTCGGGAGCGATGTTCGAGATCTCGTATCCGAAGTAGAGCAACAGCTTGATGCCCCGCTCGTGGCACGCCCTGACCAACTCGTGCAGCGCCTCGCCATGGGTCGTACTGGTGTAGTTCTGGATGTCGGTCCAGTGCTCGTGGAAGCAGATGGTGCGCACCCCGAGCTCGGCGAGACGGTCCAGCAGCGTGATCGGCTCGGCGTCGCGTTCACGGCCGAAGGCCCGCCCGAACCTGCCTGGAATCGAGTCGCCCCCGCTAGCTGCTGCGGGATTGCCACTGGCCGGGGAGGTGAACCGTTCGCCCGTGTCTGCCAGGGGCGCATCGAGATGGTCGAGCAGCAGGACGTGTCCGTCATCAACCGGCTGGCGGCTGAGATCGAAGCTCTCGCGTGGGATACCCGAGATGCGGATCTCATCAACGTCGAACTCACTCATCCCCTCCCCGATCGCGATCTCCGCGCCTTCCAGGTCGCCCGGCACCGTGCCCTGGTACTCCATGTCTACCAGCTTCTGCCCGTCCACGTACACCTGCGTTCGGTCGCCCCAGGTCAGCGCCACATGGTGCCACTCCATCGCCTCCCAGTCACTCTTGGCCCCGCGGATGAGCCCGTACTGCTCCGCACCGAGCTTGTAGTAGACGCGCATCCCCCGATCGTCGATGTTCCAGTAGAAGCCGATCTGCCGCTCGCCCGGGAACTTCACGTCGAGCAAGCTTCGGTTCAGCCGGCCGCGGCCGGGGTCGTCAGGTGCTGTGTCGGGCTGCGGATCGAAATGCGGCCGCACCCACGCCTCAAAGGTGCCCCGGGCCAGGTCGATGTGGCCTTGAGCGGGGTAGACCAGGGCAGCGGGGGCGCCGGACCACAGCCTGTCCTGGATGCCATACCCGCCGTGGTGGCAGATCCGGTAGTCCCATACGTCCGGGTCCATCGGCTTGACCGGAGTGGCCTGCATGCCGAAGGTGTAGTGCAGGGGTCCGGTGAGCTTGACCGTCTCGCCGATGATGCGGATGCGCAGCACGGTCTCCTCGGCTTCGCGCGTGATGCTCACCACGTTCTCGGCCCCCAAGGGCCGGAAGGCCCGATCGGACTCCGAGAACCAGGCCAGGCCCCGGTCTTCGTCGCCGAGCCAGATGAACGGCCGGAAGGCGCTTGTGAACCCCTCGCGGGGCAACGCGCCCGCGTTGTAGGCACTCCCCCAGCGCCCGGGGAAGTGGTAGAGGTACTTGGCGTGTTCCGTCTTGAGAGGGATACACAGGTCGAATGACTCCAGTGTCACCTCGCCCTCGCCGCGCGGCTCGAGGGTGAAGTCGGAGCGGATCATGCCATCGTATTCCGTCCGCACTTCGCCCGAGATACGCACGCTGTCGGATTCCGCGCTGGTAGCGACTGTTACGGCGGCAGGCCGACGCTGGGCGACGGTCGTCTGGCGCCGGCGCCACTCCTGGAGGCGGCCATTCGCCCCTGCGACGAAGCGAATGGGCCCGCTGAGGACGGAGGCCCCGGCGGTGGTTATGGCGCTGGGAAGCGGCAAGCCGTCGAACTCGTACGTTCGCCCCCATACGTTGACTTGGCGCCTCGTCGCCCGGACCGGCGTCCAAGGTGGCAGCACCTCCTCACTGATGCCCTCTTGCGACCCGAGCCATGACGGCCGTCCAGGACGACTGAGGCTCACCGTCCTCTTCGCCACTTCGCGGTCTGCGCGATCGGTCGCGACGACGAGCACCTGGTACTGCCCGGGCGGCAGATCGGATGTCGCGAACTCCACTTCAACGGGTCCATCCTCCGGCAAAGCCTCCACCGTCTTGTCGGCGATCGTCTCACCCGAGGCGGCCAGGAGCCGAACCCGAAGGCGCGCTTCACCACGGGGTATCCGCAGCCCGGGTGCTGCGATCTCTGCGACGAGCTTGCCTTCGAGCAGGAAGTACTTGCGGAGGCTGACCTGGAGTTGTGGGGCGACGACGAAATCGGATGTGAGGTCGGCGCAGGTCATGGGCTGCCCCTCCATGTCCGGCGATTGCAGCACGAAACGGAGCCTGTAGTCGCCGGGGACAGGCGCGCCCTCCGCATCCGGAAGCGGGACACGGAGCGAGATCGGCGTGTTGTTTCCCGGCTCAAGGTCAGCCGACGTCGAGCCGACCTCGACCTCCTGGTGGCCCTCCAGCCGGTGGATCTCCATGGAAGCTCGCGCCCGTCTGCCCGGCGCAACGTCGCAGCGGCCCTCGATCTCGACACGACCGTCCTGTGGGTCGCGGAGGCTGGTGACTGAGAACGGGCAGGCCGC
>CBFDAZ010000406.1:0-5523 GCA_965602825.1 uncultured bacterium | reverse complement strand
GGGGCCCTGGTGACGCTCACCCGCGACAGCGACGGCACCGTCAGCCCTCAGGAGCGCGTCCGGCTGGCCAGGGGCGTCAAGGCCGACCTGCTGCTCACCATTCGGTGCGGCGCCGGCGAGTCCGGCGGGGACTGCGGCGTCGCGACCCACTACGCCAGCCGGGCCGGCGAACGGCTTGCCGCCGCGCTGCAGAGCGCCCTGGTCGCCGCAACCGGCGCCGGGGACCGGGGAACCTCACGGTCGTCCGGGGTGTGCCTGACGGGGACCAGTATCCCCTCGGCGGCCGTGACTGTCGGCTTCCTCACCTGTCCCGACGAGGAGAGGCGTCTGACCTCACCGAACTACCGCGAACAGGTTGCGTCGGGCCTGGCCCAGGGCGTTGCAGCCTTCGTCCGCCAATCAAAGGCAACACAACACGCACCAGAACCAGAGGCATTGGGCAATTGACGAGGCACTCCGCGCAACCCATCGGCGTCTTCGACTCCGGGGCCGGCGGCCTTACGGTCGTGCGGACCTTGCTGCAGAAGCTCCCCGACGAGCAAGTCGTCTACTTCGGCGACACGGCATACGTCCCGTACGGCCCACGCCCTCCCCAACAGAGATACGCCGCTTTGCCGTGGATGCCACGCGTTTCTTGTGCCGGCAGGGCGTCAAGTTGATCGTCATGGGCTGCAACATGTCCTCCGCCATGGCGCTTGAGGACGCCCGCCGGACCGCCGACTGCCCCGTGCTGGGCACCATTGGCGCCGGTGCGCGCATGGCCGTTGACGCCAGCCATACCGGCCGCATCGGCGTGGCCGCCACCGAGGGCACCGTCAGGTCTCGCGCCTACGAGCGCGCAGTACGCGCGCTGCGTCCCGATGCAGAGGTGATCCAGCAAGCGTGCCCGCTCCTCGTCCCGGCCGTCGAGGCCGGCAGCCAGGACGGCCAACTCGACGGCGTCGTCGCCCAAAGCCTCGCGCCCCTTCGAGACCGTCGGCCCGACACCATCATTCTCGGGTGCACCCACTATCCGCTGCTGGCGCCCCAGATAGCGAACTTCCTCGGCCCCGACGTACAGCTCATTGATCCGGCGGAGGCCCTGGCTCTGGAGGCGGCGCAGACACTCACTGCGGCGGGCCTGCTGGCTCACGAACGTCCCTCCTCGCCCGTCGTGTGCTACGCCAGCGGGCCGCCGGACTCACTGCGGAACTGGTCGTCGCGTCTTCTGGACGTGAACCTGGGCAACGTGTCCAGCGTGGACATCCACCAGCCACCCGACTGACGACTACCGCCGCTGCGGAGGTCCGTTATTCCCATCAGGGCGAACATGGCATGAGGAGCCGCTTCGGCGAGTCGCCGTGGCGTAGGTCGGAGCGCCGGCTCCGTCGCTGAAGGGTCTCCCGACCCGTCAGTGTGAGTGACACTACAGTGGAGGAATCGACATCATGCTGCGGGTAGACGGACGGTCAAATCTCGACGTGCGCCCGGTGAGCCTGACGCGCGGCGTGTCCAAGTTCGCCGAGGGGTCCTGCATGATCGAGATCGGCGACACGCGGGTCTTGTGCACTGCCACCGTAGACGAGCGCGTTCCGCCATTCCGTGTGGGCAGTGGCGGCGGCTGGATCACCGCCGAGTACAGCATGCTCCCGCGCGCAGGGAACGAGCGGAACGTCCGGGAGGCAGTGCGAGGGCGACAGGACGGGCGCACCCAGGAGATCCAACGGCTGATTGGGCGCTCGCTCAGAGCCGTCGCCAATCTCGACACCCTCGGCGAGCGGACGATCACGCTCGACTGCGACGTCCTGCAAGCCGATGGCGGTACCCGAACGGCAGCCATCACCGGGGCTTACGTCGCCGCGGCCGAGGCCTGCGCCGGGCTGGTGCGCGATCGGGTCGTCCGACGCTGGCCGCTCCTGGACCAGCTCGCCGCCATCAGCATCGGAATCGTGACCGGTGAAAGGCTGGTCGATCTCTGCTACCAGGAAGACAGCCGGGCCAGCGCAGACATGAATGTCATCATGGCCCGCCGAGGCGGGATAGTCGAAGTCCAGGCGACAGCCGAGGGCAATCCCTTCCCTCGATCCGAGTTCGACGAACTCCTGACCCTCGCCACCAACGCCCTCGAAGCTGTCTACGAACTGCAGGACGCGGCCCTGTCGGGCGTGGAGGGCATGCCGTGAGCGCCCACGACGAGGAGCGCCTGATCGTCCTCGCCACCGGCAACCGCGGGAAGGTGGTCGAGATTTCGCCTCTGCTCGGCGGGATGCCGGTCAAGCTCGCGATCCTCAGCGACCTGGTGGGAGCCGTCCCGATACCTGAGCCGTTCGCCACCTTCCGGGAGAACGCCGTGCACAAGGCTCTCGCGGCGGCGGCGCTCAGCGAAAGTTGGGCCCTCGGTGAGGACAGCGGCCTCGAGGTTGATGCGCTGGCCGGCCGACCGGGCGTCTACAGCGCTCGGTTCGCCGGCAAAGGGGCCCCCGACGAGGAACGCGTCCGGTTGCTGCTGGACATGCTGCGCGGTGTGCCACCTGACCGCCGTAAGGCGCGCTTCTGCTGTGCGGTGGCCCTGGCCTCCCCCCGCGGCGTGCTGGGAGAGTGGCAGGGCCACTGCGCAGGCCGGATCGCCGAAGCGCCCCGGGGCGACGGGGGCTTTGGGTTCGATCCCGTCTTCGAGCCCCTGGGCCTGACGCGCACGACCGCCGAGATGTCCACCGACGAGAAGAACGCCATCAGCCACCGCGGCCACGCACTCCGCCACTTCGCCGCCGACCTGCCACGCATCCTCGGCTGAGCGATCGAGACAGGAAGCCCCTCTCACTCCTCACCCAGCACATCCTTCAGGAATGCCACGTCACGCCGCAGCACGTCCTGCCTCGCCCTGGCCTCCATCCCTTCGCGGAATTCGCAGTCCATCGTCAGCGCCCCCGAGTAGCCCACGGCCCCCAGGATGGACGCGATGCGGGCGTAGTCGAGGTCGCCGTCGCCAAGTCCGCACGCGTAGAGCTGGCGGGCCTCGTTGAGCTCTACGTACTCCCCCCGTAGCTCGTCCGGCCGCCGGAAGTTGCTGCACCCGACATGGCGCACGTGCGGCGCGAACTCGCGGACAAGATCGTACACCCCATCCAAGGGAAACCCGGCGCAGTAGAACTCCCCCGCGTCGAGCGCAAGGCCCACCCGCTCCGCGTTGATGTCTTGGAGCAAGCGTCTGCAGAACTGCGGCTGGCCCCGAGCCAGGTGCGGAGCCTCAACCGCAAGCATAGCTCCCGCCCTCGCCACGTCCGGGAGCAGCGGCTCCGCCGCTCCGGCAGACACCTCAGCGACCTCCTCCGGCGTCGCCTCGGTGCCCTCGTCCCACAGCAAACTGAGCCGAAGCGTGCCGGCCCCGATCGCGTCCAGCACCCTCAAGGCCATCACCGCATGCTCCCCACGCTCTGGCTGGCTTGCGGAGGGCAGCATCCACCTCAACGCAATGCACGACACCCCCACCCCCAGCTCATACAGGCGTGCCCGGTACGCCCGCAGCCTGCGGTGTTCTGTCACACCGATCACCGGAGGGCCGTCGGCCTCGAATGCGGACAGCTCCAGTGCCTCATCGATGCTGAGCTCGATGGCCCCCAGGCCGACATCCCCAAGCCCGTGCGACAGGGAGTCATATCCCGCCTTCACCAACGTTTGATCTAGAGTCGAAACGTACAAAGCTCCTGCCCCCAGGCCCTCGCATGGCGGGTCGAGGGCTGAGAGTTCATCAGACTGTCGGGAGTCTCCTTGCCACTCATCACGCGTTGACTGGAAGGAGGACTTCGCACGCCGACGAAGTGCTGAGTAGCTCTGGCTTCGGCACCGCGATCCACCCTCTCAGGCCGAAGCCGCACGCCGCCGAGACACTATGGACCACCGCATGTCGTCAACCGAAGTCGGACGCTGCCTCCAAGATCCGCGTGGGGCAGGCTTCCAGCCTGCCGCCGTCCCCGGGTGCCGCCGCACCCTCGGTCGCTACCTTGTCCTTGCGGCCTCCGTCTGCCTCGCGGCGGCCTTGTCAACGGCGCCGCCTTCCCCCGCCGACGATGTCACCACGCTCTGCGAACAGGGCCTGGCCCTCAAGCGCGCGGGCGACCTGGAGCGCGCCGTTGCGGCCTTCGAGCAGGCGCTGGCGCTCGATCCCAACTCCGTGCAGGCCCACTGGGGGCTGGCCTGGGTCCTGGCAGCTCGGGGCCGTCGTGAGGAGGCCGTTCGTGAATTCCGCCTGGTCGTGGACCTCAGCCCCGACGACGACCTCGTCGCCGAGGCCACTGCTGCTCTCAGGCGCCTCGGCGCCCCGCTACCGACACCAGCGGTCGGGCCGCCCCCGGTGCCCATGCCGCGGCCATTGCCGGCTCCTCCGTCACTCGCGGCTGCCAGGGAGCTGCTCGCCGCAGGACAGCGCTTCGCGTCGGTCTCCATGGTGAGGGCCCTCCTTGCCGAAGAGCCCGAGGATGACGAGGCGCAGGCGCTCCTGGCCAGGGCCAAGAGCGGGCGCCGGAGGGTCCTCGTCCGCGCCGCGGCCGGCCCGGTCTTCCGCTCGGTGAACGACTGGGAAGCGCGGCTGCGAAGCCGCTTCGACGCTGCTGCCAAACACCTCGGCCGCCAGGTCGAGATCGACCTGGTGCTCCTGGCGGTCGACCGCTGGGATCGCGACCACACGACCGCCGATGGCCTGGACCTGGTGACTGAGCTGCAGGACGAAGTCCCGCCGAACGGCGCCCACGCAGTGATTGGGTTCGTCGCCGACAACCGGCCGCCGGACACGAGCGGCGACCGGGTCGAAGTCCACGGGTACACCCTCGGGATGGCGCCCTGCTTCACCGGCTACGGAGTCGTCTCCGAGGTATTCGCCAGCGATGGGGACCAGGAATGGCGCGTGCCGGAAGCGAAGCTCCGCGAGAACCTACTCCACGAGGTCGGCCACCTGTTCGGCGCCGTGCATGTCAGCGGCAACTCCGTCATGCGGCCTGATCCGGGCGGCGAGGCAGTCTACCGCTTCGACCCTCTGAACGTGGAGGTCATGCGCACCTGCCGGTGGGTGGACTTCGAGGAGAACCTGGCTTCCCTGTCGCCGGACGAGCTAGCGCGGATGGCCGACCTGTACGCCAAGATCGCTGAAGGCCCGGGCGCCGACGACGGAGTCCACTTCTACCGGGCTGCCGTCCTCAGCACACCCCCGCTTGAGCGCTACGAGGAAGCGATTGACGAGTACAGGCAGGTTCTCGCGGCCTCCTCTGAGGACCCCTTCGCGCACTTCAACATCGCTGAGCTCTACAACCACGTCGGCCACCTCGAGCAGGCCCGGGCGCACTGGAAGATCGCCGCCTTCATCGGCAAGCCCGCAACCGTTGCCGTCCAGGCCCAGGCCGCCCTCGACCGCACGGAAATACCCCAGCACAACTGAGCCTCCCCCGTCCCGTAGGACAGGCTTTCCAGCCGGTCTCGGTCGCGTAGCGACCGCCTAACCCGGTCTATTCACGACGAACGATCGACATAGGTAGGCCCTCGCGGGCTTTCCCT
>CBFDAZ010000405.1:0-5526 GCA_965602825.1 uncultured bacterium | reverse complement strand
CCTGCTCGGCCGGCATGGCCCAGGTCAGCCGCAGGTCACTCACTTCCACGTCGTCCGCCGGTTGCAGGGCCAGCTCCGTCCAGGTGAACCCGTCGTATTCGATCTCGTGACGCACGGCCACGTGAAGGCCGCCGCCGGTCGCCTCGCCCGAAAGAGTTGCGCGTGTCTCGGTCGCGCTCTCCACGCGGCATCGGTCCCCGGCGAGGGTGACGGTCTCACCATCGACCACCGCCTCCAGGCGCACGGGCGCCGCCAGAAGCTCTTCGCCCCCGGATCGAGCGCTTGCCAGGAAGGTGCTGAACCCGTACGCCCGCCCCCAGCACTCGCAGGTCGACGCCCCCTCGTCGGTCTTCAGGGGCGTCCACGGCGGCAGGACCTCGTCTTCCCTCCCAAGCTCATTCCCGCTCCACACCGGGGGCCCCGGCTTGGCGAAGCGCTCCGTCGTGGCTGCGAGGATCGCGCCCGCGTTGTCGAGCACCTCCGCACGTACCCCGTACTCTCCCTCAGCCACCTCACCAACCGCGAGATCGCACCGGCCGACCTCCGCCTCGAAAGCATCGATGGTCGCCTCCACCACTGACCGCTCGGCGCCCTCAGGCACCAGCGTGACCCGCGCCGTCCGCCCGGCGCCCATGTCCCCTACCAGCCCAACCGCGTCGCAGACGACCTCCAGCGTCCCCGTTTCCGGGTCCGCGGCGAGGTCGATCAGAGGCTTGGGTTGGTAGTCGATCGGCTCACCGCGCACGGCCCGGGCGATGCTCTCCGCATCCAGCGGTGCCGCGTACAGCTTCACCTCATCGATCAGCGTCTACTGCTCCCGCACGACATGCCAGGGGTGGTCGCCAAGCCGGAACGTGTCGGCTAGCCGTTCGGGCATCGGGGGATTGGGCACAGAGCCCGCCTCCTCGCCATCCACATAGACCCACAACCCCTTCGCGCGCCATACTCCGGCGATGTGATGCCATTCCCCGGGAGTCCAGTGAATGCGCGGACCGGCGGCGGCGCGGTAGGTCCGCGCGTCGCTCCCCATCAGCGTCAGGATGCCGCCCTGGTAGTAGCGGTAGAGCACGAGCCAGCCCGGGTCCTTCGCCTCGAAGAACGAATGGAACACGTCCTGCTCCCCGGTCCAGTCCAGCGGACAAGCCCACATCTCCACCGTCCCCGACGAGGCGCGCAGGTGGCCCGCCGTTGTGTAGTGGACAAGGGCCCCGCCCTCTCCGCACAGCAGCGCCTGGCCGACCTTCCCAGGCCGGTACTCCACCGGGCCTTCGACGTTGACCGGTGTCCCGTTGCCTCTCGCTCGTGCGTCAAGCGTCCCGTCGAAGGTGGCATAGATGGTCATCGGTGCATCGAGATCCTGGGGTGACAGCGCGGACACAACTGCGCCGGCCAGCGCGCACGTCATAGCGATGCATGAGTACCGCATGGCAGCCTCCCGGTTTGCCAGTTCCCACGGCTTCCTCCGGCCCTTTGCCTCCGGCCGTTCGCCGCAGTATACTGAGGCGCCCGCCGGCACATAACGTGCACCGAAGGGACGGTCTGTAAGATGAGGTTCCTGCTGCTCTTCGCCGCACTCGTCGCGCCGCTCCACGCCCAGGACAACATTGTCGCCAACCCCGGCTTCGAGGAGTTGGCTCAGGACGGCGAGCAACTCGCCGCCTGGGGCCTGCCCCAGATGCCTGGCGTCGAGTTCGCGTGGGATGACGATGTGGCCCACTCGGGCGAGCGTTCGGGCCGCGTAGCCGGCACTGATCCCGAGAAGCAGAGCCGCTACGTCCAGGCCTGGCGGCAGACTGTCGGCCCGCTGCCGGAGGGCGAGTTGTGGCTCTCGGTGTGGGTGAGAGCGGAAGATGCCACCTCCGGCCGGCTGAACGTGCTGCATCGCGACAAGAAGGGTGAGGTACTACTCAACCAGGGCCTCGCGGGATTCGAGGGCACGTTCGACTGGAAGGAGTTCGCCGGGGCTCTCAAGCGCGTGCCCGACGCGGTCGAGCTGCAGCTCGTCATGGGTCTGGTCAAGTCTACCGGCACGGCGTGGTTCGATGATGTGTCAGTGGCACCCCTGGGCGAGCTGGGCGCCAGGTTCGGGCAACTCACCATGGAGCCCGTCGATCCCCAAGTCGCTGGCGAAACGGTGCCGGCTCTCTTTGAGGTCACGTTGGGTGAGGCGGGCCTCGCGAACGGGGGGAGTGTCCAGCTTCGCTGGGAGCACTGGCGACCGGCCCGCGAGTTCCGCCTGCGCGAACCCAAGGCGGCATCCGGCGTCGAGGGCGCGGAGTTCGAGGTCACGATCCCACCACCCAAGAAGACCTGGCCACCGACGCCAAAGCCGATCGCCTGCATTGCGACCCTGACTGGCGGTGGGCCCTTGCCGTCGGGGACCAAGGTCACTATCGCGGCCCAGCTCCGGTACACACAGCACAGCAACGTTCGCTGCGACCTCGCCGGTCTCGTCTCTCCTCAGGCCAACGCGGCCGCCCGACCCCTTGCAGGGCAGTTCACGATCCGCGCAAAGGGCGGACCGGCGGCGAAGCTGTGGTGTACAGCCGAACCGCGGCCCGTCAGCGGGCAGACTGGTCGCGTGACGGTGGCCGTCACCGACCAGTACGGGAACCCCTCGGAAGGCTTCCGGGGCGCCGTCCGCCTGAGCTGCAACACGGACACCGACCTCCCCGAGCGGTACACCTTCGCCGCAGACGATGCCGGCAGCCACGACTTCTCCGTCCGCTTTCCGCCGGAGCAGGTGAGCCGCGTTGTCGTCACCTCCGGCGAGATGACCGCCACCAGCAACCCGATCCTCCCACGTGCGGAAGACGAGCCCGGGATTTACTTCGGCGACATCCACTCACACTGCGAGGTTTCGGCCGATGCCGTCGGCGACCCGGACCTCGCCTACGAGTACGCGCGCCGGTTCCTCGGCCTGGACTTGGCTGCCCTCTCCGATCATTCGCCACGCGGCGCCGCCTGGCAGCGAATCATCGAGGTCGGCAACCGGCACAACGATCCCGGCCGGTTCGTGACGATCCTCGGCTTCGAGTGGAGCGACTCGGTCCACGGCCACCGCAACGCGTACTACCGAGGTGACAGCGGACCCGAGCAGCCCACGGGCATGCGCGACAACATGCAGAGCTGGTGGGGGTTCTTCGACGAGCGCAACGCTCAGGTACTGACCGTGCCCCACCATCCCAACACGCAGGCCGCCCAGATCCTGGCCAGCGGCAAGCCGGCCTGGGGCCCCATGGACTGGTCTGCGATCAACCACGAGTATCAGCGCATCGTCGAGATCTGCCAGGCGCGGGGCTCCTTCGAAGTGCCCGGACCAAACAAGGAGCTGCGAGTGGTGAGAGAGGATTGCGGCTCCAGCGTGCAGGCGGCGCTCGCGCAGGGCCATCGCCTCGGCTTCATCGGTTCAACGGACACCCACTCCGGTCGTCCGGGTAACGGCCCCGCGCGCTGCGCCATCATCAGCCCGGAGCTGGCCCGGGCAAGCCTCTGGGATGCCATGTACAACCGAAGCTGCTACGGCACGAGCGGCAAGCACATCCTCGTCTTCTTCACGCTCAACGGCCGGCAGATGGGGAGCGAGATCGCCCTGGACAAGGCCGACGCACCGCGAGAGCTTGAGTGGCGCGTCATCGGGACGGGGCCGATCAAGCGTGTGGACCTCCTCCGCAGCAACGAGGTCGTGAAGTCGTGGGAAGGCGGAGGAGAAGATGACCTGTCGGGCGCCTTCACTGCCACCGAGGTCGTCAAGGGCACTGAATGGTGGTATCTCCGCGCCATCCAGGACGACACCGAAATGGCCTGGTCCAGCCCAATCTGGGTCGATCCGCCGACCATCGAGTAACCCCGAGGTCGCCACCCCGCAGTGCCATCACACAACTGCACCGTCACCCGAGAAAAATAGGACTGTCCCATTTAAAAAATAGGACAGTCCTATTTTACGGGAGGGCGTGTTGCCGGCGAACTGGAAGAGGTGCGGCCATCTCCGGTGTTGTAGTCTACCCCCTGCTCGCCGCTCCATTCAGGAAAGGAAGGTCCTGCGATGCCCGATTGCCCGAACATCCTCCTGCTCTTCACCGATCAGCAGCGCTACGACACGATCGCCGCGCTTGGGAACCCGTACATCCAGACGCCGGCCCTCGACAGCCTCGTCCGCGAGGGCGTCAGCTTCACCTCCAACTACACTCCCTCCCCCGTCTGCATGGCCGCCCGCTGCAGTCTGCTGCTTGGCCAGTGGCCGCACCAGACCGGCTGCGTCGCCAACATGCCCATGCCTCAGGACTGTACCTCCTTCATCCAGATGCTCCAGGAGACGGGCTACCAGACACACGGGGCCGGCAAGATGCACTTCGGCCCGGACCGCCACTACCTCTGGGGCTTCGAGACGCGCGACTTCAGCGAAGAGGGCGGGATGGCCGAAGACGACGATTACTGCGACTTCCTCAAGGCGAACGGGTTCGACCACATCGTGAACCCCAATGGCGCGCGCAGCGAGTTCTACTATGTCCCCCAACCCTCCCAGCTCCCGGCACGACTTCACAGCACCCAGTGGGTCGGCGACCGGTCGCTCGAATTCCTGAAGGGCCGCGATCGCGACCGGCCCTTCTTCCTGTGGAGTAGCTACATCAAGCCCCACCCGCCGTTCGAATCGCCGGTGCCGTGGACGCGCCTCTACAAGCCAGTCGAGATGCCCTTCCCGTATCGGCCCGAGGGCTACCAGGAACTGCTCACCTTCTGGAATCACCTGCAGAACCGCTACAAATACCGCGACCAGGGCTTCGACGGCAACCTCGTGCGGCTCATCCGCGCCCAGTATTATGCCGCGATCTCCTTCGTGGACTACCAGGTCGGGCGAATCCTGGCGCACCTGCGTGAGGCAGGAGAGCTTGACAACACGCTCGTGGTCTTCGCTTCCGACCACGGGGAGTTCCTCGGTGACTACGGCTGCTACGGGAAGCGCTCGATCCTCGATCCGGCGGCCCGGGTGCCACTGATCGTGCGCCATCCGGAGCGCTTCGCTGCCGGGCAACGCTGCGATGAGGTGGCGAGTCTTGTCGATCTTCTGCCCACGTTCCTCTCGGCGGCGGGAGTGAAGCTACCCGAGAACGCGGTGGGAGTTGATCTGGCCAGGCTCGCGCGTGGCGAGGCCGGCCGCGAGGGAGTCATCAGCCAGTACCAGGAGGAGGCCGTTGGGCTGTACAGCTTCGTCGGTCACCAGTACAAGTACATCTACTCCGCGCCCGACAACCGCGAATGGCTGTTCCGCCGTGCCGAGGGCCAGCCGGAGTCGCGCAGCCTCGCGGGCCATGCGGCATACGAGCCCGTCTTGACCGCCATGCGCGAGAGGCTGATCTCCTCGTTCCGCGCGGACGACTACCAACGTCCGTTGGACGGCGACACCTGGAAGGTGTTCCCCAAGCGCGAGGTCCCCTCCGACCCGGACGCCTGGCAGCTCTACCAGGAGGGCGCCCCGATCGACGACCTCTTCCCCGAAGGCTACGAGCCTCGCTGCAAACAGCAGGG
>CBFDAZ010000404.1:0-5542 GCA_965602825.1 uncultured bacterium | reverse complement strand
TCGGCTCGTCGATGAGCTTCTCAGCCCTACCGATGATCCCGGCCGCGGCTCCGTGCCCGGCAAGAGGTTCCCATGCCTCCCGGTCACTGCATGGCGCGCCGACGCCGGCAGGCGCTTCGTCCAGCATTGCCACAACGGTCTCGATACGTTCCTGGTTCAACTGAGCCATCGCCTCCGTTCCCAGTACTGCAATTGCGGCGGGTAGCAGTACGGCCAACAGCACGCGGTTCGCATCCCGAGTGTGCATCGTATCGCTCCCTGTCAGTCGGCAGTCAGATGCGCGACGGATCTGCCGGCGCTATGGCTGCGGAACATCGAAGGACTCCGCAGTTCCTTCCGAGGTCGTGACAACCGCCCTTCCCCAGCACTCCACAACCGACTGCGCACGCCCGCCGGTTCGTGCGGCGGCGACCACATTGCCTTCGGCGTCCACAATCATGGCACCAGCCGATCCCGCTGTAGCCAGGAGAAGCGGCGGGCCCTCGCCAGTGCGCACACAGACATCGCCCACCCCGTCGGGGAGGGGCCGGCGCCACAGAGTCGTGCCGTCGGCACGCAAGGCGAACAGATGCGCGCTTTCGGCGGCGCACACGATCTCGGGCGTGCCGTCGCCGGTCAAGTCTACCGGGATCATGCGGGTGACCTTGTCGCCCACGTTCGTCGCCCAGATCCTCGACCCATCCCCGTCGTAGCAGATGACCTCTCCTGCATCGGTCCCCATCAGGATCTCCGGCAGCCCGTCGCCGTCCACGTCCGCCGATGAGACCGCCGTTTGCTCCGGCCCGAGTCTGTCACGGCTGTAGATCCGCTGGCCGTCGTGGTCGATGAGGTTGAGGGTGTAGTACGCGTTGCCCCCGATCACCTCCATAGCGCCATCGCCGTCGAAGTCGTCGGCCCAGCCAACGGTGGCGGAGTGGGCGTAGATCACGTTCTGCCAGAGCACCTCCCCATCGGCACCGTAGGCGAAGTACTGCCAGCTCTTACACCCGCACACGATTTCGGGAAGCCCATCGCCATCGACATCCGCGGGCAGGACTGTGATGACGTCGCTGCTGATGCCGCGGAACTCGGGCGGCTGGACGTGCCACAATTCCTTGCCGTCCGCGGAGAGCAGACCAAGGCGCGCGCCGTTCGCTCCGTAAATGACCTCCGCTCGGCCATCTCCGTCCACGTCAGCGCAGGCGAGGCTGTTGATGGCAGCGCGCTCGTCGCTACTGAAGGTCCAGAGTTCGTCCCCATCGGCCGTCAGCGCGCTGATCTCCCCGCCGTCGCTGCAGACCACGATCTCGTCACGGCCGTCACCCGTGAGGTCGCCGGTGGCAATGCAGCGGATCTCCGGCGCGGCACCGGGGCGCGTGCCATGGATCTGCACCTCGGCGAGGTACACGCTGGAGTCGTCGCGGGCGGGCGAGACGGTGAGGCGGACCTGCCGGGCCTTCTGCCCCACCTTCGCTTCCATCAGCGTGTTGACGTTCCCGCCCCACTTCTGCGTGCCAGTCATCTCGAAGGGTGCTTCAACGGTCCGGGTGTCGTCCGCAAAGCCGTCGCTGCTGATCTCCAGTTGGCGCTCGCCGATGTCCCACCCCGAGTTCATGTGCCACTCGCGCAACACGACGCTGCTGATCTCAGCCTCAGCCGCGAGCTCGCCCATGATGGTGGCCGGCACGCCTTGCGACCACATGACCGAGTGCGTGGAGGAGCTGAAGTGGCCGTCGAACAGCTTCTCCACGGGACCGTATCGTCCGTTGTGGGGCTCGCCGCATTCCACCGATACGACCTTCAGAGTCTCGGTCGGGGGCTCGAACCCGGCGTGGCTCCAGACCCGGTTGAGCTGGGGTGGACGCTCGGCCTGCTGCCCCGCCTCGGCGGGCAAGGCGGGGAGCTTCGCCACCTCTGCGGCTGCCTGCACAAGCTCAGGGGGCATTGCCAGCGGGTCGAACTCAAGCACGTGGCGACCGGGAGCGACTGTGACTTCCGCGAGACCCGCGTTGTCGGCTTCGGCCTGCCGATCGCTGATGGTGAGGCTGCTCCCTGGCTTCAGGCGCAGCTTGACCTGGGTCTCCTCCGCCGCCACGAGTGCCCCCGTGCCGGCCGCCGGGACGAGCTCGACGGAGACAGGCTTGCTGGCGGAAATCAGGTCAGCTCCGGCGGCCAGCCGCGTGCAGCCGGCAGCCGCCAGGTGATCGCCGGTCAACACCAGAGCGTCGGCGGCGCAGTCCACCCCCGGGAGGGAGTCCGGCCCCGGCCCGAAGGCAACCACATCGCTCGCTTCGCCACGTGCCACCACCACCAGTCCGTCGCCGACCCGTCGCACCGTCACGTCCCGCGTGGTCTCCGATGGGTGGGAATGCAGCAGATTCACGAACCGGTAGCTCTGGCCCGGATCCAGATGCCGGCTCACCTGCTGAGACAGGCGGCTGATGGGCAGCATCTCCGACACCTTCATCTCCTCGAGCCGGCAGGCGGCGCCATCGGCGTTGGCGATCATCATACGCATGGGTGGGTGCTCGACGGTGCAGGTGCCGCCGTCGAGGGCGGCCTCTCCCCACGGCCGCCAGCAGCAGCGCAGCGTGAAGTCACCAGCCTCGAGGGCCGTCACCGTGTCGCCAATCAGGAAGTACGCGTCCCGCACCCACACAATGTCTCGTCGCCACTCGGCGCCGTTGTACTGCGTGAGATAGGTCTGTGTGAAGGCCACGCGGTCCAGGTTGTCTGCCCGGCCCAACCCCGTCACGGCCGGCGTCAACTCCGCCTGGCCGTCGCGGATGATGACGAGGCTGCTGTGGTACTTGGGCGCGTTCTTGATGTACTCACCATCGACCAGCAGCGGCTCGCCGCCCGCGGCGTAGCGGATGATGGCATTGGCGTCGAAGTGCATGTGGGTGCCGCGCCCGAAGCCATCGAGGAGCATGTACTCGTCGTCAGGCTCCCACCCGGCGCGGAAGGCCAGCTTGTCAAAGGTCTGCTCCAGGGGCAGGTTGGGGGCCGTGGCATACTGCGGGCTGCGGGCCGCGTAGTCGTAGCAGCGCCCCGGCAAGTAGGAGACGGCTAGCCCCTCGTGCCCCGCGGGGCGACGAGGTTCAAGGTCGAAGTGGTACGGCTGATCCAGAGGGTGCGAGGGGCTTCCGGTCGCATGCCGGGCCGCCCAGAGGAGTCCCGGGTCCTTGTAGTACCACGCGATCTTCTGCAGCGTCGTGCCGATGCCTGATGAGGACTTATAGGCGGAATGATCGCCGAAGGCCGCCTGGTATCCGGCGTTGTCCATCACCATGATCGCGACCCTGGCGCTGTCACGGGCGTGGCCTTCCTCGAAGAAGGCCAGGTCCCCCTCGGCCAGCGAGTAGACCATCGTGTGGATGATCGGCAACCACTGATACGCGGCGGCATCCTCGAGCGGCTTGCTGCAGTGCTTCTGGCCATTGAAGATGCCGTGAGCGACCGCCAGCCACCGGTCGGCGTGCTCCAGACCGTAGTGGCGCTTCATGTAGTTGCCGACGAAGTAGGCGCCCAGGGCCGGGAACGTGTTGTGGTTGTGGACGATGTCGTCGTTCTCGGCCCAGCGTTCGACGGCGCCCTCTCGGTCCCAACGCTGGTAGAGCTCGCACTCCAGCGCCAGGCGGATCAGCAGATTGGTGACGGCGAGGCGCTCCTCGTCGGAGAAGGCGCCGCTCTCCTCAGTAAGGTCCCAGGGGATGGCAACGCGGTGGGTCCAGGCATCCCGGAAGTCCCGGTCGTAGCGTCGCATCCCTTCGGAGTTGATATACTCGTCGGTCTCGAAGTACTCCAGCAGCGCGAACATGAGCGCCCGGTATGTCTCCAGCGCGAACGGATCGCCCGTTCGGTGATATCGCAGGCCGTAGTTGACGACCTGCGACACGCCGCTGCGGCCCTGCCCAGGGCTGAACAGGAGGTCGCGACCCCGCTGGCTGGCCTGGTCGCGGTCCGCTTCGGTCATCGGCTTGACGGCCGGCTCCGCGCGATCCACCGCATCGAACCGCAGCTCCAGTAGCCTGCCCAAAGCCAGAGACCCGGGCCGAGCGTTCTCCCTGACGAGACCCGCGAAGGCTTCGGCAGCCTTGCGGGTGCCTTCAGGGAAGCTCCCGCCCACCAGGATGTAGTTCCACCCGTCCCCGAACGGATTGTGGACCGACCGGATGACGTAGCCCTCGCGCCCGGTGTAGCCGGTGTCGAGGCAGACGAGGAAGTTGTGATACAGCCGCGCGACGATCCGGTGGTTGTCGAGATGCCCGAGGAGGATGAGGTTCTGGCCATCCGCCTGCTGGTCGTCCATCTCGGCGTCGGTCACCGTGGGGATAGTGACACCGGTCGCCTCAGCTACCGCCTGCTGGATCGTGCGCGCCGCCTCCTGCCATGGCGCAGCGTCGGCGTGGCAGATGACAGCCCGCGCCTTGCCCTCCTCCACGAGCGCCGTCTCCAGCGCCAGAGGCTTCAGCTCGTCGGGCTGGATCGCCAGGCTCTGCAGCAGGGCTTCCTCCTGCGCGAGCCTCTCAGGGTCGGCCGCGCTTCCGTGTGGCGCAGTCATGCTCAGAGCCACCAATCCGAGGATGGTATGGAGGGCCATCGAGGGCCACCTTTCATCGCGAGACGCCAGCGGCAACGGCGTCGGGTTGGGAAACCCGACCCACGAACGGCGGGCTAAATAGGAGTCCGCGATCTCCAATCTTGCGCTCACCTCTCAGGAGCGCGAGCAAGGCTGTGTTGAGGAAGAGGCAATAGGTAGCGGTTGCGCGTCGGCCTTTCTGGGCCCTTGCCGTTGCCTGGCGGCGCTGAGGGGTAGGAGCGGTTTCAACCGCGACCGTCGTTCGCCGTCGACGTTCCGTTTCAGCGGGCCGGCGGACACTTGCTCGACAGCACCACACCAACGACGTCACGGCAACGGCATCGCGGTTGAGACCGCTCCGCCCCCCCGCCCAACGCCTGTACGGTGATCGGTCGATCCTCATGCAGCCCATTGATCCTCAAGAGCCCATCGGGAATCGCGGGTTCTTGCTTAGCTGTGGAGCTTCCTCAGGAGCCAGGCGATGTTCTGTCCGAGCGCTTTCATCGTATGGATGCCCTCCTCGTCGTCCTCGACCTCACCTTTCTCACGACCGACCCCAAGATTCCAGTAGATGGACCCCGGGACGATCATCTGCTCGATGAGGAAGAAGTGGTTGATCGAGTCGAACACGTGGATGGCACCAGCTCTGCGGACAGCGACCACGGCCGCGCCGACCTTGCGCCGTAACATGTCGTCGTTCGCCCGCGCCACAAAGCCCGCCCGGTCGATCAGGGCTTTCAGCTCGGGCGTCAGATCGGCGAAGTAGGTCGGTGAGCCCAGGATGATCCCGTCGGCCTCGATCATCTTCGCAATGCACTCGTTGACGATGTCGTCATCGACCGCACAGCATTCGTCCTTGTTCTCGAAACACTGAGAACACGCGGTGCAGCCGCGAATGCGCTGGCCGCCGACCTGCACCAGCTCCGTCTCGATGCCGGCGCTCTTGAGCTCAGCGAGTACATGGTTGATGAGCGCGGCAGT
>CBFDAZ010000403.1:0-5543 GCA_965602825.1 uncultured bacterium | reverse complement strand
GGTTCCACCGCTACCTTGACCGGCTGACCCGGCTTCAGGAGCGAACGGGACACCCGCAAGAAGCCGAGGCCGAAGGCAGCGAAGGATTCACGCCCCAAGACACCGTCCAGGCACAGCGCCTGCCCGGGGGGGGCTGCTTCGACCCGGCGCGGGTGGAATACGAAACCCGCACGCTCGCCCCGCCAGTGATCGAGGTATTTGGTGACGCGGAACGAAAGCTCCCGTTGGCCGTCGATCAGCAGGTCAAACTGGCCGGAGGGCTGAGGCAGGGGGGAGCCGTTGCCGAGCGCCATGGCGAAGACGAAGACAACGTCGCTGTCCGCCAGATCGTCGGGCACGGGCGCGGTGCGCCAACTGAGGCAGGCCTGCGACTCGCCCTGGCTTACATACCACGCGTGCCCTCGGCCGAACTCGGTGAATGAGGCGATCCGTCCGGAGTTCTCGGTCACATGGTGGCAATCGCCGATCTCGCCAAATCCCTCGCAGAGCATGACGCCGTGCTGCTGCAGGGCGAAATCGCGCGTCTCCTGGGGATTGCGGCGGCGACTGCCTTCAATAGCAAATGGCTCCAAGTGGGACACCTCCCATGGCGGTCAGTCCGCCTTCTCGGTTCGTTGTGACACCTGACAGGCCTCCCTGCGGCCGCTCTCACTCACGAAGGAGGTTGCCAAGATGCGCCACTGGAAGCTCGATGAAGTCAACTATGGTGCCGCCGGTCGGCTCGATTACGAGGTTGCCGTGTTGCCGATTGGGGCCACTGAGGCGCACGGGCTGCACCTACCCTACGGCACCGACACCGTCCAGGCAGAGGCCGTTGCGGAGCGGGCGTGCGAACGGGCCGCCGAGCGCGGGGCGAAGGTGTTGCTGCTGCCGGCCATGCCCTACGGGGTGAACGAGAACACCCTTGGCTTCCCGTGGACGATGAGCCTGGCGCCCTCGACCCTGTTCGCCTTCGTCTCGGACATCGTGAGTTCCGCCGAGGAGCATGGCATCCAGAAGTTCGTTCTGCTGAACGGGCACGGCGGGAACGAGTTCAAGCCGCTCCTGCGCGAGCTCTTCCGGCAGACATCCGTCCACCTCTTCCTGCTGGACTGGTGGATGGTGGCGAGCGAGATGCACGACGAGATCTTCGAGCAGGGGGGCGAGCACGCTAACGAGATGGAGACTTCGCTGCTCATGCACCTGAAGCCCGACCTGGTCGATGCCGACAACATGGGCCGCGGCCAGCCAAGACCGTCCCGCCTGACAGCACTCAACGAAGGCTGGGTCTGGATCGCCCGACCGTGGCACCTGCTGACGGAAGACAGCGGCGTGGGCGATCCGGCGGCGGCGTCTGCGGACAAAGGCGAGCGCTTCCTGGAGGCGGTCGCGGATCGGGTCTGTTCCTTCCTCGTGGAGTTGTCTGCCGCCGAAATAGATGGTACATTCCCATACGAGGCCCACACAAGCGCGGGCGTGCCCGGCAAGGAAGACTAACCGGTCCGAACGAATCACCCAGCACCAGTCAGCCAGGGGGCAGCATCTTGATACGATCGCTCGACGGGGTACTGGAGGCGGTAGAGGGCGAGCCGATGTGCCGCGTATCGGTCGCCGTGGCCGACGATGCGAGCGTTCTCGAGGCGCTCAAGGACGCGCGCGAACGGGGGATAGCGGACGCCATACTCGTCGGCCACGAGATGCGTATCCGCGAGGTGGCGGAGCGTGTTGGCTTTGAGCTGAACGGGACGGGTATCGTCCACGAGCCATCGCCGACCAGGGCATGTGTGACAGCGGCCAGCCTGGTTCGCGAGAACCAGGCCGACATCATGATGAAAGGGCACGTCCACACCGACGACTTCCTGCGCGGCGTGCTGAACAAGGAGCAGGGGCTGCGCACGGGCAGCATCATGAGCCACGTGTTCCTGCTCGACACCAAACACCTCGGACGCATCACGATGGTCACCGACGGAGCGATGAACATCACTCCGGACCTGCTCACCAAGGGCGCGATCATCATGAATGCGGTCTACATGGCGCACCACCTGGGCATCGAGTGCCCCCTGGTGGGGGTGCTGGGGGCGGTGGAGCTGGTGAACCCCAACATGCCGGCAACGCTGGATGCGGCAGCGCTGGCGCAGATGTCGGAGCGGGGGCAGTTCCCGCGATGCCTGGTCGATGGCCCGCTGGCTCTGGACAACGCGCTGTCCGTTGTGGCGGCCAAGCACAAGGGGATCGAGAGCGAGGTGGCCGGGCAGTGTGACGTGCTGCTGGTGCCCAACATCGAGGCCGGCAACATGCTGGCGAAAGCCTTCACCTACCTGGCTCGCTCGCTTACGGCCGGCGTTCTGGTTGGTGCGGCGGCGCCGGTTGTGCTGACGAGCCGAGCCGACAGCGCTGAATCGAAGATGTACTCCCTGGCTACCGCGGTGCTGATGGCGAACATGCGCCGCGACAGCCGGATGAAAGTCGGCAAGGTGCACTTCTGATCCCCACGGCGATCCGATGGCGGGGGCAAACACAGGAGGGTTAGGAATGTTCAAGCTGAGTGTCATCTCGGACGAAGTATCCCAGGACTTCCAGCGCGTCGTCGATGTCTGCCAGGAGTACGGCGTGCCGATGGTCGAGCCCCGGTCTGTGTGGGAGAAAGCGCCACAGGACTTAGCGAATGACGATGTCAGGAAGATGAGGGCCATCCTTGACGAGGCCGGCATGTCCGTCTGCTCCATCGCCTCACCATTCTTCAAGTGCGATCTGGGCGACGAGAAGCAGTACCGGGAGCACATCGGCCTCCTCCGCCGCTGCATCGAGATCGGGAGGATGCTGGACTGCAACATCATCCGGGGCTTCACGTTCTGGAAGACGGGCCCGGCGAGCTCGGTGTGGCAGCAGCTCCTGGACGCGTACGAGGAGCCGATCGAGATTCTCGAGAGTGAGGACTGCTACATCGGGATCGAGAACGAGGCCTCCACTCACATCGCGACCGCCGCCGAGGCGGAAGCGCTATACAGAGACATCGACTCGCCCCGCATCAAGGCTATCTGGGACCCGGCGAATGAGGTCTACGCCGAGGACGGCGAGCTCCCGTTCCCCGATGCCTTCGAGCGGATGAAACCGAACCTGATCCACGTCCACATCAAGGATGCGGTGCGCAACGAGTCCGGCGAGGCCGAATGCGTCCCTGTCGGTGAAGGAGGGTACATCGACTATCCCGGCCAGCTCCAGGCGCTGATCGACATGGGCTACGAGGGCGCCTGCTCGCTCGAGACCCACTGGCGGCCGGCCCAGAAGCTCGACGAGGATCTGCTGAACCGCCCGGGCGGGGCGGAGTTCAGTGCGCTGGGGGAGGAAGCCAGCCGCATCTGCCTGGACAACCTCCAGAAGATCATCGCCGGCCTGAAGACCTGATCCTCGCTCGCCCGGGAGCCCACAGGAGCCCGTATCCGACCGGAGGAACCGATGTCGTCGCCTTGGTGCGTCTACTCGGATGAGTACTACGTGGACATGGGCGAGCACGTGTTCCCCATAGAGAAGTACCGGTTGACCTACGCGGCCCTTCTCGAACAGGGCGTTCTGCAGCCGGCTGACGTGGTCGAGCCCACGCACCCCCCTGAGGAGGACCTGCTGCTGGTCCACGACCCCCAGTACCTGGCGCACATGAGGCGGCTCGCCTCCATGGGTTGGGGCTTCTTGACGCCTGACACTCCCGTCAGCCCGGAGATCCTCGACAAAGCCATCCTGGCCGCCGGCGGGACAACGCTTGCGGCCCGGCTCGCCCTCGAAAGAGGCGCTGCCCTCCACCTCAGCGGTGGATTCCACCACGCCTTCGCGGACCACGGCGAGGGCTTCTGCTACATCAACGATGTGGCCATCGCCATCCGCCAGCGGCAGAAGGACGGCGACATCGGGACCGCGGCCATCATCGACTGCGACCTCCACCAGGGCAACGGGAACGCGGCGATCTTTGCCGGAGACCGTTCCGTCTTCACGTTCTCGATCCACGAGGAAGCGAACTACCCCCCGATCAAGCCTCCCAGCGACCTGGACATCGGCCTGCCATGGCAGTGCGATGACGAGCAGTATCTGGCGGGAGTGGAGAACGGCCTCCGGGCTATGGTAGCTACGGGCACGCCTGACATCGCGGTCTACCTGGCCGGCGCGGACCCGTACGAAGACGATGTACTGGGCGGCTTGGCAGTCTCCACAGAAGGGCTGCGCGAGCGCGATCGGATCGTCCTTTCGGCTTGCGCCGAGCACGGGGTGCCGGTCGCGGTCGTTCTGGCCGGCGGCTATGCCCGCAACACACAGGACACCGTCGCGATCCACTGCGCAACTGCGCGGGAAGTGAAGCGGGTGGTTGAGGCTCGGGGGAAAGCGTAGCGCGTCCCCGTGGGGTGGCCGGGGTTGCGAATGGCGATGCAGCCTGTGGGCAAGCGAGGACGGCCGACAGCTCGCCGTCGTGTGGCGCGATTCCGTGACGCCTGCCCAGCACCGGGCAAGCAGGTCGTTGCCCCCGAATGGCAAAAGTGGTAGGTGGGTTGGGTTGAGAGCACGCCACTGACCGCGGCCTATGACTGCGAGGTGGGCAAGATGTCGGATCAGCCACCGCCGCCCACGCCAATCCCGGACTACTCAAGAGGCGCCGCGCCTCCCCCTGTCCCGCACGAAAGGCGCGGCAGCCATCGCTGGCTGATCGGGGCCCTTGCGGGGTGCGGCGTCCTGGCGGTTGCCAGTCTCGGCGTCCTCGGGTATCTCGGCTATAGGGCGTACCAGCGTGTCGCGGCAAACTTCCCGGGCCAACAGCAACTGGCGCCCGCCCAGCCTGCGGGCACAGGCTGCTTTACCGAGGTGGGGCGTTTGCGCGCCCCTCAAGACGTGGTCCGCCTGGCGGCCGGCAACGTGGATGCCGACCCGATGATCGATATCGTCGCGATGGCCGGCTCGGACCTCCTGCTGTTCGAGCAGACGGGTGCGCGCGATGCCCAGATCCCCAGCGGGCTAACACCCATACCTTCAGCGACCTGGGGCGGGGGGATGTACAACCTCGGCCTCGGCCACGCCCACGTCGATATCGCCGTGGTCCAGCGCAAACCCGCGATTGTCGTCACCAACATGATGGAGGCCTCAGTCTACGGCTACCGAGCCGACGGGCAGAAAGTGTTCGAGAGCACGGTGCGCAATACCCAGGTCACATGCCTGGGCGTCGGCGACCTCGACGGCGATGGCGAGGACGAGGTACTCGTGGGCCGGAACTCACAACTCGGCCTGACTTGCCTCGACAGCGCCGGCAATACCAAGTGGACCCATGGCGGGATGCTCGATCCCTCGTTCGTCCTGATCGCCGACGCAAGCGGCGACGGCAAGCCCGAGATCTATGTCGGTTCGCTGGGCGGACAGGTCAGCATCCTCGACGGCCAGGGCCGTCCGGTCGGGAACTGGAGCGTGGCCCGTGCGGATTCGGCCATGACGGCCGCAGATCTGGATCGGGACGGTGCGGCGGAGTTGGCAGGTGTCGGATCGGGCCTGGGCCAGCCGCCGACTGGTGGTGGAGGCGGAACGAGCTACCA
>CBFDAZ010000402.1:0-5547 GCA_965602825.1 uncultured bacterium | reverse complement strand
AACCGCTCCCGAGCAACCCGGCATGCATCCTCGTACGGGTCGATGCCGACCACGCTGAGACCTCGCGCCTTCAGTGCCGAGGCTTGCCTGCCGGCTCCGCAGCCAACGTCAAGCACTCGTCCTCCCGCGTGGTCTCGAGTCAGAACCACAAGGGTCCGGCTGAATCCGGCCCCCAGGTCCTCTCTCTCATCTGGCCTTGCGAACACCCAGTAGTCCGGCGTGTAGTACTGCCCCATGTCTTGCGGCTCGGGTCGAGGGTTGATGTAGGCAAGGCCACACCGTCTGCACCGAACGAGCCGGAAGACACCTGGCCGGAGCAGGTTCAGGTCAGAGGCCTCGAACAGCAGCCGGGTATCGTCCACGCTGCAGATTGGGCAGTCGATCCTCTCAAGCTCCATGGTGTGCCCGCTCCAGCAAGCCTCGGGAGTATCCCAGAACGTGCGCTGCATCCACGATGGCGTTCGCCAGTGGCGCGAGGAGAATGGCCGCCAGGGCGCGCGCCCGGCGCTGCGCCCGCACGGCGTGGCGGAGCCAGTAGAGCACACCCAGCGCGGGCAATCCTAGCAGCGCAGGCCACCAAAGCGCGCCGCCGATCAGCGACACCGCGGACAGACATGCCACAAGGTAGGCCTTCGTGTAATGCCGGAACCAGATCCGGCACTCAGCGTCGCCGCGTGCGTACCGATAGAACTGCAGGAATAGCCGGTCAACCGCCGCATGAGGGCGCCACGCCACGGCCGCCGCCGGCTCGAAGACGAACTGCGCCCCCGTGGCCTTGAGCGCCAAGTCGAAAGCCGTATCCTCACTGACCCAAACCGATTCAGGGTAGCCACCGGCCTTCTCCCAGGCCGATCGCCGGAACGCAATGGACCGCGCCGAGGGCAGGAACGTGTCGGGATCGACCTCCTCGGCAACGGGCACTGTAGCCGCCGCGACGGCCGCCTCCCATGTTGTACGAGGATCGGCGACGTAGTAGCCGGCAACCACGTCGGGCGGCTCGTCGCTCTCAAGCGGCGCGGCGATGCGCTCGAACCAGTCCGAGTGAGGCTGGGAACCTACGTCCGTAATGGCGATCAGGTCCGCTGAACTGGCCTGCACGCCGCGGTTGCGCCCAACCGACCGTTTGGCTCCCGGCTCGACGATCAGAGCAATCGGCTCTCCCTTCTGGATCCGCTCCTCAATCCGGCCTACGGTCCCGTCATCCGATCCGCCGTCCACGATGATGATCTCATCCGGCTGGCGGGTCTGGGCCAGCACAGCGTCGATGAACGCGTCGATGGCCTCGGCTTCCCGGTAGCACGTCGTCACGAGGGCTGTGGTCATGCGCGCCCTCCGCCGCCAAGGAGGGACTGGTGGAGGTCCACGTACAGCTCGGCCACCTTGGACCACGTCTGGGTTCGGGCGAAGTCATACGCTTCTTGAGCCCGCTTCTCGCACGTGTCGGGGGCTCTGAGGAGGTCAGCCGTGCGAGCCGCGAGTTCCGCGGGCGAATCGGAGATGACGGCGTACCTGGCGCCGGGAGACAGTCGCAGATAGTCCTCCTTGAGCGGGTTGTCGTACAGAGAGAGCGCGATCGAGCTCGCAGCCATCGCCTCCAGCATGCTCAGCAGGCCGGTCACGAAGGCAAAGCGTGCTCGGACGAGGTAGGGCATGACATCCTTCACCGGGCCGTGGAACACGGCGTCGAGGTCGGCTGAACCGGCGAGACGCTCGCCTTCCTCGCGCAGGCTCCCGTCGCCACAGACCTCCAACGGCAGCGCTACACCGTGTTCCTCCTTCAGAAGGCGGAGGACCTCCACGCTGTCGAGAAAGCCGGTATCCGGCTCCAGCCTCCCGACGAAGACGGCTCCCTCGCCGAGAGCCGGCCGCGCCGGCGGTGCGTGAACGCCGCCGTGAGTCACATGCGTACAACGGAAGCGGTACCATTTGGGTATGAACGCACCGGCGCAGATGTTTCCCCGGGTGAACCACAGCAGCAGCCGGCGCAGGAACCTGGCTTCGAGAGGTATTGGGTAGCGTTCGTATCCATGGAACGTGACGAACACCGGAGTTCGATGGCGCCGGAAGCGGAACGGCAGGTAGTACTTGTAGAAGGGGTAGGCATCGTGGGTGTGGACGATGTCCGCCCAGTCCACGAGTTCCCGCAGCTCGCGCCTGCCGACACCGGTCACCAGGTCGAGGCGGGTGACCTCGACGCCCCCAATGGTCTCGCTTGCCGGCCACCCATTGTCCCACCGGGGTGTGGCAACACGGACCTCGGTTCCCAGGTGGGAGAGCTCGCGCACAACTGAACTGACGTGCTTCTCGACGCCGCCCAGGCGCGGAAGGTACGAGGGAGAGAGCATGAGAACGCGTAGACCCTTGAGGGCGCGCAGGCGGTCAGGCAGGGAATCGCGGGTGTCGTTAGTCATTGCCCCAGGGGATGCCTGGCAGGTACTTGGCTGCCCGCGCGGGAACGTACCGGGCAAGTTGCGACAACACGCTTGGCGAAGACGCCAGTGTCCCGCAAGCGCTCCTGTCAGGGATCGTCTCTCCCGCCACTCGATTCGCGACCCTCGCGCGCGGCCCCTCCCTGCCCCGCGCTCTGGGCGCGGGACAAGGCGCCTGGAGGCGCCCGCGACCCGAGGGCACCGCGCATGTCGGCGCACCGGCTCGGGACGCCCCTGCCCTTGATTGGGCTTGCGTCGGCAGGGAGTTTTGCGGTACGCTGTGGTGTTAGTGAATGGGGTACTCACGTAGGCGTCAGCGGTCAGCGGCATCAGTACGGCTGGCCGCCTGCCGCGCTTGGCCAGCCCACGCTTCCTCGCGGGGCCCGCGGACGGGGCAGGCACCCCCGCCGAGACCGGCCAGTCAGGCATCTGTCCAAAAAGAGGACCGATGGAGACGGTAGCCAACAGCGCACAAGTCGATCAAGGCAGCGGGGAGATCGTCCTCCGGCACGGCGGGCGGCACAAGCCCGAGATCCGCATTGAGCAGTTGAACGGATCGCGGGTCACCGTCAAAGACTTCTCACCTTGTGGCCGATGGTTCCGCTGGTTGTTTGGTCGCTGGCTGGTGACTCGCGAGTGTAGCGCCTACCGTGCTGCCAGCGGGATTGCCGGAGTCCCTGAGCTTGTGGACCGCCTTGGCCCATATGCTCTGGCAATCGAGTACATCGATGGCCAGCCATGCACGGAACTCCGTCACGACGGGCTGCCCGCCGACTTCTGGGAGCAGCTTGGCCGTATCATCGGTCAGCTCCACGAGCACGGTGTCGCGCACGGCGACCTCAAGACGTTCGAGAACGTCCTCATCGGCCGTGATGGGCGCGTGTATCTGACCGACTTCAGCTCAGCCATCCTGCCACGGACCAGCCTTCTGCACCGGCTGGTCTTCCCGTTCGTCAGGGACGATGATCAGCGGGCGATCATCAAGATCAAGCTCGGGCTTGCACCGGACACCGTCTCGGACGATGAGCACCGGTTCCTGAATGAGCGACCCCTAGTGGAGCGCGTCTTCCGATGGTTCCGAGTACCCCTGCGGATGCTGATCAAGAGGCTTGGGGGACCGTCATCGGGAGAGGAGGCCAACGGGCCCGCTGTTGAGGCGGACGCGGATCCGAAGGTGTGACGCGGGCGGCGGTGAGGGCGCCGCCCGACCTAGAACCGCCGGAACCCTTCCTCGACGTCCTTCACCCGAAGCGCATCGGCCAGGTTGTCGTTCCTGAGCGCAGCCGCAACGACTCCCAGCGCCTCGTCCACGGCCTGCAAAGTCACATCGACGTCCGCGTCTCCATGGCTGTAGGTCACGAACAACAGCCCCCCGCGACGGATCAGCACGCCCCGCCTTGCCGTCTCCTGCAGGAAGAGCGACCAGACGTCGGCAGTGAGCTGCGCGTCGTCGAATGAGAAGACCGGGAGGGCCATCGGCGCTACGCCGGTGCAGGCGAACGGAAGGTCGTGCCGCTTCCCGGCCTCGGCGAACCCGTGCATCAGCTTCTCGCCCTGCGTCCAGAGGTGCTCGTGCACAGGCTTCTTGCGGTATTCTTCGATGCAGGCGTACACTGCCGCCAGGCTGAGGCACTCGCCGCCATAGGTGACGCTGATGAGCAGGTCCTTCGCGATCTGCATGATCTCCCGGCGTCCGCAGACAACGCCGAGAGGCATGCCGTTCGCGACGCCTTTGGCAAAGCAGGCGAGGTCAGGGGTGACGCCGTAGTGCTCCTGCGCGCCGCCTGGAGCCATTCGGAACCCGGTCACGATCTCGTCAAAGGCAAGCAGGACACCATATCGGTCGCAGAGCTCCCGCACGCCGGGCAGGTAGTCGGGGTCGGGCGCCCTGCCGCTGACCGGATCGAGGAACACGAGCGCGACCTCGTCGCCGCGCTCCTTCAGCAAGGCCTCGAGTGCGGGCAGGTTGTTGTACGGGAAGCTGAAGATGGTCGAGCGCAGGCATTCCGGCACGCCGCGCGCGGCCTCAGTGGTGACCTGCGCGCTCCACTGATCCGCCCAACCTCGATAGCCGCAGTTGAGGATCAACTCCCGGCCCGTGTAGGCCCGGGCGATCCGAGCCGCGGCCGTGGTGACCTCCGCCCCGCCTTTCAGGAAGCGAACCATCTCCGCGCAGGGCACGGTCTCGCAGATCAACTGCGCGGCCTTCACCTCGAGCGGATGGAGCAGGCCGTAGATGATGCCGTCCTTGAGCTGCCGGGCAATGGCCTGGTCAACCGCTGAGTACGCGTAGCCGAGCACGATCGGCCCGAGGGCCATGATGTAGTCGATGTACTCGTTGCCATCGACATCCCAGACGCGGCAGCCCTTGGCGCGTTGGATGTAGATGGGGAAGGCGCCGGGGGCATACCCCCGCGGGCGCTTGGAGTTCGTCTGCGACCCGCCAGGAATAAGCTCAACGGCTCGGGCAAACAGCTTCTCGGACAGTTCGAAACTCAGTTCTCCTGCCACCAGTCAGCGGCTCCTCTCAAGGCGGGTATTGCGGGCTGTACGATGGGAGGCCCTGCGGTGCACTGGCCCGATCAGTGCCTGTCCAGATACACCGGCGCGCCCGACCGCAGCGAATCGTGGATCGCGCAGGCGACCTCGACGGCGGCCCGTGCATCCGCCGGCGAGATCAGCGGCTCCTTGTCGGAGATGACGCAATCCGCGAAGTGCTCGAGTTGTGCCCTGAGCGCGCCGGCCTGCTGCTCGTGCATGAGCGGACCGTACAGGATGTCGGGACGGGTCGCCCGTTCGCCATCGATGATGGTGCAGCCTTCGTCCCCTACCGTGACGCGCACCATCCCCTCGGTGCCGATGACCTCCAGGCGCCCGTCCAGCGTGCATGGGATACCTTTGGGCACCACCCAACAGGTCTCAAGGCACCCGATCGCCCCGTTGTCGTAGCGCAGGAGCGACATGATCGAGTCTTCTGCGGCGATGTCGGCCAGCACCTTACAGGCCGATTCGGCGTGTACCTTGAGCACCTCTGCGCCGACGAACCAGCGCATCAGGTCAAGGTCATGTACGCCAAGGAAGAACGCGACCGAGGTCCGCGGCCCGATCCGCCGGCCCG
>CBFDAZ010000401.1:0-5558 GCA_965602825.1 uncultured bacterium | reverse complement strand
GCCCGCGACGATTCGGGAGTCACCGAACGGGTTGCGCAAGCGCTCGGTGTCGAAGAGCTCCTTCTCCCGGCCCTCCAGCTTCTCGTACTCCTGCTGGCGGTCGCCAAGCTGCCGCTCGAGCGCGGCCCGGCCCCGCGGGTCGAGCTCCATGCCGCGTTCAATGGCGAACTCGTAGATCTCGCGGACGGTCACTGTATCAGCCCCCCAATCTGTAGGCCAACCGCGTCTTCGGCACCGCAAGCAGGCAGTCCTTCGGGGTCGCGGCGGAAGGCCAAGCAGTGACGGGCGGGGAATAGGCGCCCGTTTGCCGTCTGTAGCCACCACGAAGCATCTGAAAGCCCGGCTGGACCGGGAGGAGGCGAGCGTATTGAAGGTTGGTATCTCAGGCATCATCACGCCCCGTGACTGGACCTGGCGCGAGACCATGGAGAAGTGCAAAGCCGCCGGATACGACGCGATTGAGGTGACCCTCAGAGACGACAGCGAACTCGACTACGACACGCCGGCGGAGGGCATCCGAGCCATCGCGGACATGGCCGCCGACATGGGGATGGAGATCGACAGCATCTGCCCGCAGACCTCCCGCCGGGTCGACGTGATGGCCAACGAGCCGGAAGTCCGCGGGGAGGGCAAGGCGACGTGCAAGCGCTTGTTGGAGATCGCCAAGGAGATGGGGGTCGATGGCGTCCTGGTGGTGCCCGGCGCCGTGACGGCGGAGGTGCATTACGACGACGCGTACGCTCGGGCCCTTGAGGCCTTCTGCGAGCTGGCGCCCTTTGCCGAGAAGATCGGTGTCACGATCGCCATCGAGTATGTGTGGAACAAGTTCCTGCTCAGCCCGCTGGAGATGAAACGGTTCCTGGATGAGGTCGGTTCGGACCGGGTGGGGATCTTCTTCGACACGGGGAACATGGTGATCTTCGGGTTCCCGGAGCAGTGGGTCAAGATCCTGGGGGATCACGTGAAGAAGGTCCACTTCAAGGACTTCAAGCGGCCGAACGAGTGGACGCCGCTGCTGGAGGGCGACGTTGACTTCCCGGCGGTCATGACCGAGTTGCGGAAGATCGGCTTCGATGGGTGCTGTCTCTCCGAGGTCTCGCCCAGTACTGCGCCGATCGAGGAGACCGCGAAGGCGATCCGGAAGATACTGGCCATGTAGGCTCGCCCTTGCATCCAGTCCTGGGAGGACGCTTTGGACTTCTGCGTCGCGGTTGGGGCCATCGGGCCGCTGGCTGAGCGTGCCCCTGCGATAGCGGCGTACGGCATCCCCTGCCTGGAGATTACCTGGCAGCGCTTCCCCCACTGGGATCATGAAGCGTGCCGGCAGATGCGCAAGGGCCTGGCCGCCTTCGGGCTCTGGGTGCGCTCGGTTCATGCTCCGTTCGGCAATGAGCTGAACGTCATCGATGTCGATCCCCTGGCCCGGCTCCACGCCCTGGAGGCTCACCGGTCCGTCCTGCGGGGTGGTGCGGAGCTGGGGGCGGAGTTGATGGTGATGCACCCCGGGCGAGAGTACCAGTCGCAGAGGCCGCTGGAAGAGATCGTCGGGGTCTGCGTGGACGTCGTAGGTGAGGTCACGGAACTCGCCGCTGAGCTGGAGATGAGCGTTGCCCTGGAGAACGTGCTTCCGGCTCACGCGATACACGATCATGCGGTGGTCCGGGAGATCGTTGAGCGGGTCGGGCACCCGGCGCTCGGCGTCTGCCTGGACACGGGACACGCGAACGTCGTGGACAGCGTGCACAAGGCCGTCGGCGCCTTCGCGGGGCTGATCAACCACATCCACCTCCACGACAACGACGGCAAAGCGGACGAGCACTTGCTGCCCACTCTGGGCTCCATCGACTGGCTGCGTTTCTACCGGGAACTGCGCGAGACCGGGTACGAGGGGCCACTGACCCTTGAGTGTCACCCGCCGGAGGACATGGTCCCGGGTGCGCTGTTGCCGACACTCCGGCAGGCGCTGGGCCTGGAGGACGCCGGAGAGGCATAGCGCACTGTCTCCCGTGATGTCTTGTATGGGGGCCACGGGGGTGACGGCGCCCTCACCCCCAAGCCCCTCTCCCAGTATCCACCACACCGCCCCAGCGGGAGAGGGGAGAACGCCAAGGCCACGGCCGGGCGATGCGGCGACACCATAGCGATCACGCGTGACACACCCCATAGTGCGCCGCGGCACGGCCGGTAGCAATTCGTCGCACGTGGAGGCTCTCGATGTTGGGTCCTCTCAAGACCGACGCCTTCGAGCACAGGCAGGTCGAGCATCTCACGGGCGACAAGGCGCCACCGACGACGGACATCCGGGGGCTCACGGCTGACACCGAGGGACGGCCGATCCTTCTCACCGCGGCGGGCCCTCTGACGTGGGACGGGGCGGCGTGGGCGGCGGCCGAGATGCCTGGGGCGCCGACAGGGCCGGAGGTACCGATGCCCTGGCGCCAATACTGTGAGGAAGGGCAGGCCATCGCTCTGGGGGAGTTCGGCAGCGAAGCAACCATTGTGTGGTTCCACAATGAGCTGCTGCTGGTCGCGCGGGACGGGCACGCCGAGGTCCTTCTGCAGGGCTATCCGCCGCCGCTGAATGAGTTCCGTTGTGGGTCCGTGTCGGCCGATGGGACGCTCTGGTTGGGCAGCCGACAAGGGGCGGCGTGTCTCCGCCGCGGGAAGTGGGAGTACTATGCGGGTCCACGCTACCTGCTGTCAGATGAGGTGATCGATGTCGCGGCTGACCCGGAGGGCGGAGCGTGGGTTGCCACGTCGGGAGGAGTCACCCGCCTCACTCGAAGCGAATTGGCCCTGGAGCAGAAGGCAGAGCTATTCGAACGCCGGGTCCGCGAACGCCACTGCCGCCACAGCTACGTGACGGATTGCCGCCTGGCAGCCCCCGGAGACCTGGAATCCCCGGTCACCCATAATGCTTCGGACAATGACGGCCTGTGGACCGCGCTATATGCCGCCGCCGAGTGCTTCCGGTACGCGGTGACGGGGAGTGAGGAGGCGAGGCAGTTCGCGTGGGAGTCGGTGACGGCGCTCCTGGATCTCGAGCGGCGCACGCCGATCCCGGGCTTCCCGGCCCGGGCGCTGGTGAAAGAAGGCGAGAAGGTCATCAAGTCCGGCGGCGAGTGGCACCGGACGGAGACCTACGTTGCTGCGGGGGAGAGTGAACCGGGCCCCTCATCGGACGGCGCGTGGGAATGGAAGGGCGATACCTCTAGCGACGAGCTCGACGGCCACTTCTTCGCCCTGCCCATCTTCCACGACCTGGTGGCCGACGAGGAGCAGAAGCAGGAGATCCGAGAGGTCGTCGAACGGATCATGGATCACCTGATCGAGAATGACTTCCTCCTCATCGACCTGGATGGGAAGGCAACGCGGTGGGGCGTGTTCTCGCCCCAGTACCTCAACGATTCATGGGAGGCTGAACGGGGGCTGAACTCCTTGTCGATCCTCAGCCACCTCCGCGTCGCCCACCACATCTGCGGTCACGACCTGTACCTGCAGGCCTCGCGCACGCTGATTGCGGAGCACCACTACGCGCTCAACACGGTCAACCAGAAGATCCTGCCGCCGGGTGAGATCAACCACTCCGACGACGAGCTGGCCTTCATCGGCTACTACCCGCTGCTGACGTACGAGACCGATCCCGACCTCAGGCAGCTCTACCTGCTGAGCCTGGAGCGTTCCTGGCGGATCGAGCGGCCCGAGCGCAACCCCCTGTGGAACTTCATCTACGGTGCCGTGACGGGCAATGCGTGTGACGCCGGGGCGGCCGTGCAGACGCTGGCGGAGATACCGCTGGATCTCGTCAACTGGCCGGTGCGCAACTCTCACCGGAACGACATCGAGTGCGCGCCGCGGACCGGACGGTTCGGAGAGACCGAATCGGTTGACCCGCTGCCGGCGGACGAGCGCCCGATCGGCAAGTGGAACAGCAACCCCTACCGTCTCGACGGCGGCGGCGACGGCGCCTCGGAGGATGACGGCGCGTACTACCTCCTGCCGTACTGGATGGGCCGCTACCACGGCTTGATCGAGTAGGCATGGCCGATGTCCGAGGTTCGCATCATCCACACGTCCGACTTCCACGGCGCTTTGAACCGGGCGAAGGCTACGCGTCTGAGGAAGCTCAAGGCGGAACATCGGGCGCTGCTGGTTGATACCGGCGACGCAATCACGGCGCCGAACGTCGCGTTCTTCCCCTGGAGGGAACGGGCGATCGACCGCATGAACGAGGCCGGCTACGACGCGATGGGCCTGGGCAATCGCGAGTACTTCTTCCGCGTCGGCGGCATGCGGTGGAAGACCGGGCATGCTGATTTCCCGCGGATCTGCGTCAACCTGGGAGCAAGCTCCCACACGATCCTCCCGGCCTGGGACCCATGGAGCGTGCTGACGACAGTCGATGGGACGAAGGTGGGGCTGTTTGCTCTCATGCCTACCATGATCCAGCCGGGCCACTGGTTCGAGCGCCTGAGCAACACGCGCTTCAGAGTGTGGCAGGAGGCCGCCAAGACCGCCGCCTCCGCGCTGGCACACGAGTGCGACCTGGTCGTCGCCCTGTTCCACCGGCCGGAGGAGGAGATGGATGAGCTGACGGCGTTGTGCCCAGAGGTGGGCTTGATCCTCCTCGGCCATGCCCATGGAACGCCCGGAGCTCTGGAACGGCGCGCCGGTGGTGCGGTCGTATCTCGCGCCGGCGCCGGCGGGCGTTGGGCGCACCTGATCGGGTTGCGTCTCGATGACAGAAGCGTTACCATGGACGAGTTGATCGACCTCGACCTGCCTGATGCCCCGGGGATTGAGCCATGAGCGGGGAGTTGCCGCCACTTCTACTGGTGGACATCGGCAATACGGGGATCCACTGGGCTCCGTACGATGGGGAATGGGGGAGAGGCCGACGGCTCTGGACGCGGGCGATTGATACCTTCGGCGCGCACTACGAGGGCGAGATCCGCCTCGAGCGATCGCGCCGGCAGCCTTGCGGGTGGCCCGAGGTGGCTGTGGTGTGCTCGGTTGCCCCGGAGGCCACGACCCGAGTCAGTGCCGAGCTTGAGCGTCGAGGGCTGGAGGTTCTACTGCTCGGGCACAGCATTGAAGCCTCCATGCCCGTCCGGTACTACGAGCCCCAGCAACTCGGCCAGGACCGCTTGGCGAACGCGGCGGGAGCCTTCGAGAGCGTCGGGTCGGCGTGCATAGCGGTCGATGTGGGGACCGCCATCACGGTTGATGCCGTCTCGGCGGACGGCGTATTCCTGGGCGGGGCGATTGCCCCCGGCCCGCATCGGGCGTGGCGCGGGTTCATAGTAGGCGTCCACGGGCCCGGCTTCGCCATGGTGGACACCGGATGGCTGGAGCACCGCCCGCGCGAAGACGTGAAGCCCATCGGCCGCGGCACTCAGGAATGCATTGATGCGGGGTTGAGGATCGGGTTCGCCGGCCTCATCGACCGGATCGTTCGGGAGCAGCGGCGGCAACTGGCGGCCGATGTCGCCGTCGTGTGGACGGGCGGCGCTGCGCCGTTGCTACGGCCGCACTCCGAGGAGGCGGGGGAGTTCGAC
>CBFDAZ010000400.1:0-5563 GCA_965602825.1 uncultured bacterium | reverse complement strand
CCATCTCCGCCAGCATCTCGGGGGTGAAGAAGCGCCAGTTGTAGTCGGTGTCGTCGCAGGTGAAGGCCACGAAGTTCGGGTGCTTGACGGCGAGCCGGGCGAAGCGCTCTGCGGTGCGGTAGTAGTACTCCTGCCGCTGCTCCAGCGGCCAGCGGGCGATCTCCTCCGTGCCACTCGGCGGGCTGAGGGTCGCCCAGACGTTCAGCCCCACTTCGGCCGCAACCTCGATGCTGCGCTCCAGTGACCCGAACTGCTCGTCATTCCAGATGCCGCTAACAGGCATCTGGTCCCAGACGTTGAAGCCCTGTGCCTCGATCGCCTCCATGAACGGTCGGAGGTTCTCCGGGTTCTTCCGGAACGAGTACCCCTGGGTGAACTCGAACTTGGAAACCGTGTTGAGGAGGTGCTCACGCATCCAGGCAAGGCGCTCGGGGCCGCCAGTCGGTACGTCCTGCGGGTCGGCGGCCGTGACCGAGGCCAGGGCGAGCGCGAGCGATGTCCACTTCATCGGAGGATCACCCCGTCTCGCGGACTGCCGATGGGCACGCCGCGCCCTTCATCAAAGCACGGACTGCAGGTGCGCCAGGCTGGTGGCGGCTTGCTCGATGGTGCCGCACTCTACCGACAGCGCGCCTTCGTATCCGTGGCGGCGGAGGATCCCGGTGACCTTCGCCCAGTCAACGACACCCTCCCCGCAGGCACACCCGACTGCAGTCCCCGTGACCTCCCCGCGCGCCTCCTCGCTCTGCTCGAAGGCAATGTCTTTGGCGTGCACGTGGACGGTGCGGTCGGCGAACGTCTCCAGCATCTCGTAGGGATCCTCTTTCCCGGCGAGGTAGCTGTTGCCGGTATCCCAGTTGACCTTAAGGCGCGGACTGTCCGAGAGCGCGAGGATTTTGAGGAACGTCTCCGTCCGCGACGTGTAGATCTGGTGCGGCTCGATGGCAACATCAATGCCGTGCCGCTCGGCGACCGCGAGTATCTGGTGGAGCGAATAGCGCATGACCTCGAAGGCCAGCTCGTCGCTCATCCAATCCGGTTTCGGGCCTTCGTCGCTGTTCACGACGGGCGCCCCGACGTCCGCCGCATAGCGAATGGCCGTCGTGATGTAGGGGACAGAGACGTCCGGCCTCATCAGAGGCGCATGTGCACTCAAGCCCGAGCAGCGCAGGCCCAGTTCATCCAGCCACTCCTTGACCTCCAGCGGGTCATCCTCCATGCTCACCATGTGATAATACCCGGCAATCGCGAGCAGGTCATAGCCTGTCGCGACGCACGGCTCAACGTACTCATAGCCGAGCTCCGCGGCCTTCTCGAGGCCGGCCCGGAAGCTCATCTCCGCACTGCGCACGAACTCCAGGTTGACGCCAATCCTGATATCGGCCATCCGTCTCACCTCGTCTTTCTGCGGCACTTCCCGCCGAGTGTGCGGCATGGCTCGCTGGCCAGTGCGCCGCCCGGTGGCTTTACTCCTGCTGCTACTCCCGACCGGGGGCATACCGGGAGGGAGTCCCTCCCACCGCCTATCACAGTCTCCGGAGTTGCGGAACGACGCCATGGTACGCCCGCGTGATCATCGCCGATCTCCGGGAAACGTGGCACTCAGAGGCAATGTCTCACCTCGGCGGCTTTGCCTGGGCACCTGTCTCGGGAGACGCCGGCCGACCCGCGACCTTCCGCGAGGTGGTGCAGGCCTGGCGGAAGTGGGCCGAGGAGCACCCACGGCTCTCCGAGACCTACTTCCACCGGGATCGGGAGGATTGGACCAAGTAGAGCCATACGCGCCAGGAGGAGCCGTGAGGAGGGCGAATACGAGCCTGCCGTCGTCTGCAGGCGGAGTATCCGGCCCGCGTCTATCCGGCAACGGCCGTTGGGTCCCGTCGCGGCACGACGCTCCCACGCCACACTCTCACCCGCCTCACCCAACCCTCACCTCATACACGTTCGCCTCGCACGGCAGCCACGTGTCCTCGAACTCCGTGCCGGCGCCCAGGTCCTTCCCCGTGCGTAGGTTGCGGAGGCCGGCGATCGCGGTTGAGAAGCGGATGGCGATGGTGCGTGACGGGCCATCGATGACGGAGCGGTCCACATCCACCCCATCGATGCGGCTACTCGACAGCGCATTCCAGATCAGGCACAGGTACGCGTGCCCGTCCTTCCACCAGAGGAGCCGCTCGACGTTGGGCAGCTCCGCACCGCCCTCGAAGACGCGGACCCGCGGCCTGATGTCTGCCTGCTCGAGGAACTGGGTCACCCCTTCTCGATATGACGCGCCTTCAGCGCCGTAGCGCACCAGCAGGTAGGGGATGACCGAGAGGTTCAGGTACATGGCACGACCATCGCCCACGTCCCTCCCAACCAGGACGGCCGTATCACCAGCCTGCCCGAAGGCCTCCCCGCCGTCCGCGCGCAGGCCGCGTTCATAGGCGACGAAGTCCCCCCACCGCAGCGCCCCCTCGTGGTTCAGCCGCTCGGGCAGCGGCCTGTCGTACAGCTCCCCGTTCACCTCGGCGATGTGCTCGCCATCGAGCACGCCCCGGCCCGGATCACGCTCCACGCCGAACAGGTCATCCAATGCGCCTCCTGGCCGGCCTTTACCATGCTCGTCGAACACACCGGGCAGGTAGTCGGCGATCACCGTGCCGCCATCCTCGGCGAAGCGGCGGATCGTCGCGGCCTCGGCCTCCGACAGGGCGAGCGTCCGCGGCAGGATCAGCACGTCGAACCTATCACGCGATAGCTGCCCCTGCGCCACATGCCGATACGACACGAACTCGTACTGGAAGCCGCAGTCCTCCAGCAGCTTCAGCCACGCCCAACGGTTCAGGATGTCGGTTGCGTTGCTGTTGTTCAGGCTCGATGAGCGGTTGACCCACGTGCTGCCGTGGGGCTTGATGTCCATGAACCACGAGACCTGGATGCTCGGCTGGGAGTAGTAGATGGCGATCCTGTCGTGGACGAGCGCGGAATTGACGAAGATCTCGCCGAGCGGGCCCTGTAGCTCCCGGTACGTATCGGCCATCGCCGCGATCTCGGGCCGGGCCTCGCCGCCCTCGAACCAGGGCTTCCCATCGCGGTCCGGCCAGCAAATCACGCCCCGGTTGCCATGGACGAAGTAGTACCACAGGAACCACTTGTCGCTGTTGGGGTGGTAGTTCGAGAAGTAGGTCTGGACGTGCGGCTTGGCCTGGCGGAAGAACGAGCGCACGATCTCGTTGCTGGCGCCGATGTCGTAGGCTTCCATCCACTGCACGGCCTCGCAGAGCTTTGCGTAATCATACCCGCCGTACGCTGCGGGCGCCTGGCCGCCCACGAAGCCCGCGGGCACGGCCGCATCGAGGCTGTTGGCGTATCCGGTCAACTCGGCGAGCCCGTCGGCGAAGGTGGTGTCCATGAAGCTGCGGTGGTCGGCCCAGCGGCTCAGGTTCCACCGGTCGAAGGGCAGTTCGTGGACGGATCGGAGGTCGTCCACGTGCAACGGCTCGGCCTCGTCGAAGCTGTCGAGCTGCGTGTTCCACTCGGCGTTGAGGTTCTCGATCGTGCCGTACTGCTCTTTCAGCCACTCGCGGAACGCGGCCAGGCACGCCGGCGACCAGCAGAGGTCGGCCGGGCTGGTGAACGAAGTGAGGGAGATCTCGTCATCGAAGGCGTAGGCGACCACGGGGCCGGTCTTCGCCCGCGTCACGTTCTGGCGGATGAGGTCCTTCATCGCCTGCATGACCTCCGGATCGCGCAGGCAGCGAGGCCTGACGGGCCGCTGGCGGTCGCCCTTGTACGCATCAAAGAAGGTCTTCCATTCGTCTGGACGCAGGTAGAGGTAGCCCTTCCCGGCGGTGTGATCGACGTAGTAGCTGTAGTTGTTCTGCTTGGCGAAGTTCAGTAGCGCGTCCGGGAAGCCATTATCGAGGTGAATGCCCCGCAGGTTGACGCTCTCGTAGGCCGCTTTCGCCTCCGGGCCGGGCGGCGGGGTCTTGTACTGCCAGACGAGAATGACGAATCGCCCCCACCGGTCCGCCCAGCCCTCGGTGGCCTGGCCAACGGCTCGCCCCACGCAGACCAACGAAGACAGCGAGAAACACACGATAGCTAATCGCCCCGCACGGTGTGCACTCATAGGAACCGGCACCCCCTTCGGCTACTCAGACGGCACGATGGAGTAGTCTTCGGCAGAAGGCTGCCAGGCGCCTGCGGGACTGGCTCAGTCCCCCCTCCCCCCGCTTCTCAGCTCCCCTCGGCCATGCTATAGTCCGGCCATGGCACGCGAAGCTGCTACGAAGCCTCAGCAACCGCACTGGGCCCAACGGGTGCGGCAGGATCGCATCCGGGCGCTCTATCGCGGCGAGCGAGAAGGGCGCCTCGATGAGGATCTCCTGCTGGAGGTCGGTTGGGTGCTCTGGGAACGGGCCCGAGACGTGGCCAGAGTATCGAGCGCGATGATCTCGGGCTGGGTCGAGTGCGCCGAGTGCGGCGCGAAGGCCAGACGGCAGCGGCGGGACTACCAATCAGGCGGCGGTAAGCCGCCAGCGGTCGCCTGTGAGGCGTGCGGCTATAGGGCCGACTGGCGTGCCGTGCGGGATTCGCTCCGACGATACCCCCGCTGCCTGGATTGTGCCACGCCACTGGAATGGGACTACACGAAGGGCACGGTGCGGTGCCAGGCGTGCGCGATTGAGTTGCCCTTCCGGACCTACCGGCAACGCCTGCGTGGGCGGAAGAGACTCCCCTGTCCCCACTGCCAGTCCACCCTTCGAGAGCCAGCTCGTCGTCAGGTCAAGGACTCGCCGAGGCAAGCTGACGGCGGCCCGGTTGAGACCGCGACGTGCCCCCATTGTGGCGAGGTGCATGCGTGGTGTGATGTCCGCGAGAGCTGGCGCCGGCAGCCGAGGTGCACGTGCGGGGAGCCACTCACACAGGCGAGCGATCGGTTGATGTGCTCGGTCTGCGGCAAGTCGTGGACACGGGCTCAGTTCTCCCGCAGGCTGTCGCGCAGACGCACGGGGCCCTGCCCGTCGTGCGGAGAGCGGATGGCGAGGGAGCCCGACATCGTGCGGTGCACGCAGTGCGGCTGGGAGGGAAGATGGAGTGCATTCCGCACGACCTGGCGCGGTCACGGCCTGCAGACGGGAGCGGGAGTGCCGGCTTGCGAGCGTTTCGTGGATCAATGGCCGAAGTGCCGCAATGCGTCAGCGCAGATGATGCTCGTTGACTCGTTCCTCCACGAGCTGCACGACGGTCCCCTTGCCCCGTTGTTCATCAGCGGAGGCAAGCAAGCCGTCATGGCGCTGCTGGACGAACTCGGGGGCACCAAGCGCCCCATGCGACTTCGGGGGTGAGGGCGCCGTGGTCGCAAGAGCCCGCACCCATTGGATCACGCTTGACAAAGGCACCACCCCGCATCATTCACGATGCACTGTGGTCCGAGCCCCGAACAGCAGCGGGCAGACCGTTACCGACTTACATCCGTAGTTCCGGAGTGGGACCATCCGCAGCACAGTGTGCTTCGCGGCAAGCGCTCACACCGAAACAGAGTTTTCTGCCGGAAGGGTGCGGGAAACCGGCTCTT
>CBFDAZ010000399.1:0-5563 GCA_965602825.1 uncultured bacterium | reverse complement strand
CTCTCCGCCTCCATCTCCTTCTGGACTGTCAGGTCGCGGACGATGGCCATGGCAAAGGAGTGAGTGCCTTCCACACCACGGAACAGCGAGACCGTGATGGCCGCGGGAAAGTCCTCACCCGAGGGCCTACAGAGCAAGAGCTCGCCGGACCTCACTGGGTTCTCTTTCGTCCGGAAGTACTTCTCCTGGTCGAGGGGCGCGTGCGGCGATATCAGCGCGAGCGCCGAGGTGCCCACCAGTTGGTCTGCCTCGACACCGAAGAGATCGCCCGCCGCCTGATTGGCGTAGAGGATCTCTCCGGGCATGTCCGTCACGAACACCGCTTCGCTGACCGCCGCTACCGCTCTGGTGAGCATGGCGAGGCGGTTCCGCTCCTCGCGCTCCTCAGTGTCATCGACGATGGTCAGGAAGGCAAGGGCCCCGCCAGCGGACCACATGGGATGGCATCGCGCGTGCAGGTAGATGTCCGTCCCATCGCGGCGTCGGGCGTGGAACCACTGCTGCTCCATCGCGCTTTCATCGCGGAGTACCCGCAGTAGCGACTCGCGGCAGGCTTCCCGATGCTCGGGGCTCACGAAGTCGTCGATGGGATGAAGCCCATCCAGCTCATCCGGCTCCGTGTAACCAAGCAGGCTGGCGAAGGACCTGTTGACGTAGTGCACCCTGTCCGAATCGCAGATCATCATGGAGATCGCGGCGTACTCCATGAAACGGATCATCTGCTGTTCGGGCGGTAGCTGCATCGGGCCGCTCCTGATATGTCTGTTCCAGTGACGTCGGCCCACAGCGCGCTTCCGTCGCCGAGCGACTCCCGAGACACACCGACCAACTAGAGGTTCCTCTTCGTGTCGTCCGGGCTTCCCCGGCGCAGCGCTTCGTGCGCCTGGATGATCTCCTCGGACAGCTCCACCATTGTCCGCCGCTCATTCTGGCTTCGCTTCTGCAGCAAGCGATACGCGTCCTGCTCGGAGTACCCCTGGTAGTCCATCAAGATGCCCTTCGCTCGCTCGATCATCTTGCGGTCAGCCAGCCTCTTGCTCGCCGACTCCGCGTCCGCTCGTGCCTTGCCGAGCCGACGGACCCCTTCAGCGGCCACATGGACGGCCACCCGAAGTTGATCGAAGCCCACCGGCTTTACCAGGTAGCCGGCGACCCCGGCCTCGGCAGCCCTCTCCACAAAGTCCTCCGTCACGTAGGCTGTTACGATGACTACGGTGGTCGTCAGCTTCTCGAGGATTTCGTAAGCCGCCTCAATGCCATCGAGGTTCGGCATCCGGATATCCATCAGAACCAGGTCGGGCTCGTGTAGGACTGCGGCCTCGACCGCTTCGAGGCCATCCTGCGGCCGAGCCACTACCTCGTAGCCCAGGTCGCCGAGTTGTTCCGCCAACGATGCCGAGGTAAGCGGCTCATCTTCGCAGACAATCGCCTTTGGCCGATCAACGTCGCTCACGACGTGTCCCACCCTTCCCATGGCAATGAGCACGATCAGGATCCGAGGTCTGAGAGGCGCACGAACGGATTCGTCGAACTGTGCCTCACCAAACCCCGGTGCCGATAACACTTCCTCCCCCCTGCTCTGTCGATATTCGCCAGGCCCTTTACTTTCACCTTTGCGATTACTAATGAATTTTATGTGTATTGAACACGTTTGAATTGCCGGTGAGCCAAACTGCGTGTTCTCACGCTCAGGGGCGCAGGCCTAGCCCGCATCATTCAGGGCGCACGGCGTCCCGAGCACCCAACGGCAGCGGGGAGGCCGTTGCCCACCTGTATCCGTAGTCCTGAGGTCGGCCCATCAGCAGCACAATGTGCTTCACGACAGGCACCGATACCGAAACAGAGTTTTCTGCCGGAAGGGCGCGGGAAACCGGCTCTTTCTCAAAAGAGCGGGTTGCCCGCGACGTTCGTCGTGAATGGGCCGGGCTAGAGCGCGAACTCCGTCTGTGGGCGGCCGTCGGGCAGGTGGCCGGCGAGGCGCGCGGACAGCCGCGACCACCGGCGGGCCTGTCTGTCGTTCCGCACCGCACGCCACAGGCCCCGCTGGTCACCGACGATGGCCAGCATCTTGCGCGCGCGGGTGAGCCCCGTGTAGAGCAGGTTCCGCTGCAGCATGATGTACTGCGACCGATGGAGCACCAGGACGACCGCCTCGTACTCGGAGCCTTGGCTCTTGTGGACGGTCATCGCGTAGGCGAGCTGAAGCTGGTCGATCTCAGAGAAGTCATAGTGCACCAGACAGTCGGGGAAAGCGATCCTCAGGAGTTGCTGGGTCAAGTCGAGCCCGGACACTACGCCGATATCGCCATTAAAGACGTTCTTGTCATAGTCGTTCACCAACTGCAGCACCCGGTCGCCGACCCGCAGCAGACGCCCTCCGCGACGGACCTCGTACCGGCCTGACTGGCGCGGATTCAGCCTTTCCTGTAGCACATCATTCAGATTGCTGACGCCGGCCGGGCCACGGTGAAGGGGCGCAATGATCTGGATGTCTTGCGGCTTGAAGCCCTGTCGGGGCAGCGTCTCGGTGACCAGCTTGACCACGCGTCCGACGATCTTCTCGACGTCGTCCTCCTCGACGAAGACGCAGTTCTGCCCCCTGTGCTTGGGGGACTGGACCATGGCCGGGAACTCGCCTCGATGGACCCGATGGGCGCTCTGAACGATCATGCTCTGCGCCGCCTGACGGAAGATGTGCGTCAGCCGGCAGACCGGCACGGCGCCCGAGCGGATCATGTCGCCGAGCACGTTGCCGGCGCCGACCGCGGGCAGTTGGTCGGCGTCCCCGACCAGCACAAGCTGGCACCCATCGGGGAGCGCGCGGAACAGGTCTCGCGCCAGGGCCACCTCGAGCATCGACGCCTCATCGACGATCAGGAAATCGACCTCCAGCGGGTTGTCGGCCCCGTGCTTGAAGCGGAAGGTCTTCGGGTCAACGACGAGGAGGCGGTGGATCGTCTTGGCGGGCCTCCCCGTCACCTCGGCCAGCCGCTTGGCGGCGCGACCGGTCGGGCTGGCGAGGGCCATCCGTTTGTTGAGCGCATCGCAAGCTTCGACGATCGTCCGGGTGACGGTGGTCTTGCCCGTCCCCGGCCCGCCGGTGATGACCAGGACCGGCTGGCGCAAAGCCTCAATGACGACCTGCGTCTGCTGCTCCGATAGCTCCACGCCGCGCTTGTCTTTCGTCCGCGCGAGCCAGGCCAGGGTCTGCTTGGGCGTCGGCGCCCGGTGCGGCCGCGCGGCCATCAGGCTCTTCAGACGGCCGGCCACCTCCCGCTCGGTCCACAGCATGTGGGCCAGGAAGATCGCCTCGATCCCGTCGGTGCCGACTTCGGCGGCGAGCCGTTCTTTCTCCCCAAGGCACCGTTCGAGAGCCTGGCGAGTATCGTCAGGACGGACCTCCAGCATCTCCGTCGCCCGTTCGAGGAGCCAGTCTCTGGGCAGGAAGACGTGGCCATCGTCGATGGCCTGGTGAAGGACGTGCTCCAGCCCGGCCGCCAGGCGTGCGGGGGCGTTCTGCTCGATGCCCAGCGCGCGAGCGATGCGGTCAGCCGTCCTGAAGCCGATCCCCCAGATATCTTGTGCCAGCCGATACGGGTTCTCTTCCAGCACCCGAATGGCGCCATCGCCGTACGTCCGATAGATCCTCACTGCATAGGTTGCGCTGACCCCGTGGCTCTGCAGGAACAGCATCACGTTCTGGATCGCCTTCTGCTCCAGCCAGGCCTGAGCCAGCCTGTCGGCCCGCTTGGGCCCAATCCCATCGACCTCACGCACGCGCCCGGGCGCGGCGTCCAGCACATCGAGGGTTTTCTCCCCGAAATGCCGGACCAACCGCTTCGCCATGACCGGTCCGATCCCCCGAATAAGGCCTGAGCCGAGGTACTTCTCGATGCCCTCGACGGTCGCGGGGCGCAGGGTCTCGTACCGGTCGAAGCGGAACTGCCTCCCGAACTTGGGGTGCTTTGTCCACTCACCATGCAGACGGACCGACTCACCCACTACCGGCGCCGTGAACGGACCGACCGCATTCAGCATCTGCACCATGCCCGGCACCGAAACGCGCACAACCGTGTACCCCGTGTCCTTGCTGTGGTACACGACGCTCTCGATGACGCCTTCCAGAGCCTCCGAGGTCTGCGCCCGCAAGACGGTATGGCCTTTCCACGGATAAGCTGAGATAGACGGGTAAGATATTGGTTTCGCGGACCGGCCTTCCCTGCAAATGCGACATGCCCGCGGAACCGTTGGCGCTCTCCGCCAGCCCTCAGCGTCGGGCCATTGCCCCGCGTGAGGCACATGTGTAACATGCCGGCAGGTCGTGTGTTCTACTCGATGAAGCCGCATCCGGAAGGATCTCTGGCCAATGGACGCACACGGTGGAGGAGGTCCGAACAGCGCTGACCTGAGGGAGTTCGTCCGCCTGGTCGAACTCCATGGCGCGGCGCTGTTCAGGTACCTTCTACGAATGGTAGGCAACCGGCCGCTGGCCGAGGACCTGCTTCAGGATACCTTCACCGCTGCCTACACCCACCGCAACACGTTCCGCGGGTCGGGCTCCGCGAAGGCGTGGCTGTTCACCATCGCCCGGAACGGCGCACGGAATGCTCTCCGCGACGGGAGCCGCACCGTGACCGACGGCGAAGCGCTGACCCGAGCGCTCGCGGCCCTGCCGGCCGATGCGCGAGGCCCCGAGGACGAGCTTCTGCGGCTGGAGCTGCGCGCTGAGATCCTCGCCGCTCTTCAGCGGCTCCCGGCGGCTCGGCGTGAAGCGGTGGTTCTGCGCGACATCGAGGGCCTGTCATACGCCGAGATCGCTGCCATCACCGGCAGCAGCGAGGGCGCAGTGCGCGTACAGGTCCACCGGGCCCGACAGCAGCTCCAGGACCTTCTCGCGCCGTACCTGTGCAGCGACGAGACCCCGACAGAGCCCGGCCCCGATCCGGAGGAGGAGCATGGACTGCCATCAGTTCGAGAAGCTGAAGCATGACTGGATCGACGGCAGCGTCCCAGAAGAGCGAGGGCGCATGCTGGAGGAGCATGCAGCGGCGTGCAAGGCGTGTGCCGCAAGTCTTGGGACGCTGCAAGCGCTCCGCCAGCTTCTGGGAGCATCAGCGGTCGAGGCCGTACCGGACTCCGCCAGACTCCGCGCGCTCGGCGCCATCCTGCAGGCGGCGGCCGAAGCCCCCGGACGGACCGACGTCCCGCTGTCGGGCCCGCCGCAGATCATGGACCTGGCGGAGGTGGCCGCGTTCCTGCGGGTGAGCGAGGCGAAGGTGCGTCGTATCCTGCCTGACCTCCCCCACTTCGCCGTGGCGGGAGAGCTGCGCTTCCGCCGGGAGAGCGTCGAGCGCTGGATCGAGCGCGAGGAGCAGCGAGCGGCTGCCGCACGCCTCGCCGGTCCCGTGCTGACGCTCGTGTCCGACAAGGGAGCACCGTGGGCCCTGACCGGCTGAAGCGTTCCGACGGCCGTAGGGGGGCGCTGTGGTGTACGAGGGGCTTTAGCCCCGATGCCGTTCGTTGTCCGTGGCCCACGGGGCGGAGCTGGAGCTCCGCCGCCACG
>CBFDAZ010000398.1:0-5564 GCA_965602825.1 uncultured bacterium | reverse complement strand
CATTGGTCCACGTCGCGCCGCCATCGGTGCTCAGGAAGTTGCCTCCACCGTAAGCATTCGCAAAGAGGCGGCTGGGGTTGCTTGGATCGACCTGGAAGTCAATCGGCCAGCCGGCCCGGATGCCATCCGGCCCCCACAACTTGCCAGGTGGTGTCATCCGCTGCCAACGCGTCCCGCCGTTCGGGCTGCGATAGATCGCTTCCGAGCTGCCGGCATAGGCGACTTGCGGGTCCGAGGTCGCGAACTCGACGGCCGTAATGGCCGAGTTCTCCGATTGCAGCGTCCAGTCCCAGGACTGCCCACGATTGCGCGACAAGTAGACACCCGCGCCCTTCAGCCAGGGGTTGCAGCCTGTGCCGGCCAGCAGGATGTCAGGGTTCTGTGGGTGCATGAAGAGCGAGCCAACGTACAGATTCCCCAGGCCACTGCCTTGGTTGATGGTCTCCCAGTGTTTCCCCCCATCGGTCGTCTTCTCGATCCCGACGCCCCCGGCGAACGTCGCCGTTGCGTTGGCGGCTTCGCGATCGAAGATCCCGGTCGATATGTAGATGACGTCCGGGTCACGCGGATCGATCAGGATGTACCGAGCCAGGTCATCCCCCTGCCAGAAGACCTTCCAGGTCTGCCCGTTGTCTTCGGTCTTGTAGACCACTCCCCGGGTCTTGTCGAAGTGCTTCCCGATGACGCTCTTGCCGTTCCAGATGAAGCTGGAGATCTCGGCCGCTGCATAGACAGTGGTTGGCTTTGTTGGGTGCACCGTGAAGCCACGGACAGTGAGGCCAAGCTTCCCCTTGAACGGGAGGTTCTGGTCCATCTTCTTCCAGGTCTGCCCGCCGTCATCAGACCGGAAGATGCCGCGGTTGTCTTTGGTGCCGACCCACACCACGTTGGCATTGTGCTGGCTGACCGTCAGGCTGAAGATCGGGAAGGCCTCCATCGTCAGACCGCGCCGGACGGTGATGCCCTGGTTGGAGGGCGCCCAGCTCTGTCCACCGTCCTTGCTGCGGAAGACGCCGGCCCAGGCGTCGCTGACGTACATCGTGCCGGGGTTATTCGGTGCCATACGAACATCGTAGCCCAGGCCGCCGACGGGGCCGCCGAGGTACTGCCACCGTAGCGCCTTCTGCACCGCGGACAGGTTCGCCATCGGCGGCATCGCGATGGTGACCTTCGGGGGCGCGGCGACAGGGCCGGTCGGCAAGATCACCGCCTCCATCATCGGGACGGCGCCCACCGGCGTTCCAGGTGTCGGCGTTACCGCTGGCGTGACCGGTCCTTCGCCAACAGCTCCCGCGGCCGTAACCTGTATATCGTCGATGTACGCCTCCGCCTCCTCAAGCGTCTCGAAGGCAATCCCGCCGTGGGGCAGGGGATCGCGGTCGGTGTATTGCATCACCGACTTGCCGCTTACACGGACCTGTATCCGCCCGCCCTGTCCCGCAATCTCAATCGGGATGAACTTGCCCGGTGGGATGCGTCTGTCCGCGCGGGCCAGGTCGTGGAAGAAGGTCTCGGGCCCCGTCTGCTTCGCCAGAGAGAGGCCCCCGGGATGCACGCCGATGAAGTACCGCCGTGGCCCATCCACGCGGTAGTTCAGGTGGATTGCGCCGCGTACGAGCCGCAAGCGGAGGCGCAGCGTGTAGTCACCCCAGGCGCCGCCGGTGTAGCGGGCCCAACTGTGTCCCTGGCCCCGCAGACAACGGTTGCCCCGGGGATATGTGGCTGTCTCCCAGCCCGGATCGAGCTCCCAGCCTTCGGCCCGTCCCGCCTCGAAGTCCTGGCTGTAGGAGGCGGGCCCCGCGATCAGACCGGGCTCCTCCGGCCGTTCAGGACCCTCGGGGCGCTCCGGACGATCAGGCCCTTCGGGGCCGGGCTCCCCCAGCCGGTGAAGCTCCTCGAGTACCCACACCTCTTCACCGCGGTGGCCGACCGCCTCGACGTGAGCCCCCGGCTCGACTTCCCGAAGCAGCGCCAGCAGGTCAGGATTGTCGTGCACGACGAACTCGAAGACCTCTCGCGTCTCGTCTGAACGGACCGCGATGTGCTCCGGCCCCCTGTCGACGACCCGGCCAACGACGACGACTCGCCCTTCACCGGGCTGGCCGATCACCCAGGAGGGGGCCAGCGCCGGTGTGCTTCCAGGGGACAGGCGCGTCAGGCCGCAGTCTGCCAGGGTGTCTCCGGCAACCATCAGAAGTACGGCAGCCGCGGTCAAGACGACGATGAAGGGACGACCGGTGCAGAGCCTCATAGATGACCTCCGTGTAACGAGGGCTATGATCCGGGGTACGCACTCCGCCTATCGCTCGCCATTGGGCATCCGGGGGTTCGTCGCGGAAGGTGCCCGAACCCTCCTCGCGTGTTACGCGAGGCCGCTCGCGGTGTTACCTTCGTCGTTTGAGGCTGCCGCCAGACCCCCACTGTGGGCGGCAACGGCGGGTGTAACGTCAACGGCCTACGGCCTCTTGCCACAGCAGCCACCGGGGCGGTGGCGGTCCCAGGTTACGTCAACAGCGCCCGGGTTGCTCCGAAGATCTGGGGGTCGTTCGTGCCGACGGGTCTCCAGGCCCCTCGGTATGGCGGGCTAGAAAGCCCGCCGGCACAACCGCTGTCTTTACTCCTCCCCGTCGCCGTGCGTGGCGGCGGAGCTGCTGCTCCGCCCGTGGCTGACCAGATAGACAGAAGAGGTAGAACACACCGTCGAGGAAGAAAGGCATGCAGTTGCCGATTGCAGGAGGTGCGACGCCGATCGAGCGTGCCTGACGCCAGAACGCTTGTGGGGAGGCCAGACGCGATGGTACGGGTGTGCCCTCAACTGCTGCTAGGTATGCTTGCTGTCTGCGCTGTTGCGCAGGATGAACAGCGCCCTCTCGCTACGAGTGTCGCCTGGCAGGCCACCTGGGAGGCGGAAGCACCGGTTCCCGTGCCGATCGAGGACCAGCCAGCACGCCAGCGGCTCGAGCTGCCGGCGTTGCCTGGCGCCGAAGACAGCGTCGTCTGCTTGCGCTTCAAGGCCCGCCTGCACACCGAGGGGCCAGCGGGCTGGAACAACTACCTGGGGCTGATCCTCAACGGAAGCCCTGTGGGTAGGGTCTCGCCGGACGGCTGGCCCCGGCTGCTCAACCGGGAACCGGTCTTCGCCACTACTCACCCCAGGTACCCCGAGGTTGAGCTTGTGCAGGACCGAAGCGGCCTCCCGTGCCTGCAAGTGTTCTTCGGTCCTCCCGAGCCGGACCTTGGCGATACCTTGCTCACCGACGCCGAAGAGGGCTACTGGTATCTGTTGAACGTCGATGATCTGGTGCGAGACGATCGGGCAAACGATCTGACGCTCGTGAACACCGCCCTCAGGGAGTACTGGGGAGGTGACCCTCCCGAAGGCGCCGATCTGGTGCTGGACGATCTCGCGGTCGGCGCCGTTCCGCTGGCCGAGGTCAAGCGGATCAGGCGCAGCGGATATGCCGAGAGACAGCGGCTACCAGGGCCGGCGCTGACCGGCCCGGGAGGCACCGTTCGCGTGGTTGCCGGCGGCGGACTGCAGGTGGAAATGGAGAACGAGACCTGGTTCGTGGAGTCGGCCCTTTCCTTCCCGCGTGAGCCGGCAATGGGCTTCAACCGGTTGGTGTGTCTGCCCGAGACAGAGGGCGAGCGCGGCTGGAAGCCCGTCACCAACGTGGAAGGCGAGCGCCTGACCGTGCAGGGAGATGGGCAGGGGTATCGGTTGCGGAGAGAGGTGCGCTGGCAGGACAACCGCATCGCCGTCGAGGACAGTCTGACCAATCTCACAGACGACGTGCTGGGCCTGGTGGTCGAGCATGCCCTTATCTCGCCCGAGCCGCCCCGGCACGTCCGGCTGAACGGCCTGGAAGCCAATGCGCACGGGTCAAGTCAGTTCCCCGAGAATCCTACCGTCTTCGCAGTCCAGGCGGCGACGGGGATGGGGGCCGTGGCCGAGGACAACGCGATGCGCCTGCAGATGGGTGCCCGGGCGATCGCGAACAAGGTCAGCTTCCGCACCGACCAGTTGGGGCTCGCGCCGGCCGAGACGTACGCCTTGCGGTGGGCGCTCTATCCGGGCTCGACGGACTACTTCGACTTCGTCAACGCCGTGCGCCGGGACTGGGATGTCAACTACACCGTGCTCGGGCCGTTCGACTTCTTCGACGCGCGCTCGCTGGAGACCGAGGAGGGCCGGGAGGCCGCCCGACAGCTCCTCGTCCGCAAGCACATGAAGCTGTTTGCGCTGGTGCCGTGGTTCGAATACTACAACGGCTGGCCGTACACCCGGGACGAGTACCGCGCCCTGATGACTCAGGCCATGAGCTTCCTGAGGGAGGTCGTGCCGGACGCGCGGCTACTGGCCTGCGTTGAGACCAACCTCGTTCCGGTTCCGCTCTCGTTCTTCGGAGAGACGATCCCCAAGGAGGGCTGGCCGATTGGCCGGGACATCGGCGGGAAGTACGGACAGAAGGCCACTCCGGAGATGACCGCCAAGGTCGATGCCTCGCCGTGGCGCGACTCCTGCATCCGCGAGGCGGACGGCAACGTGGTGCTGGACTGCTGGTATGTGCAGCACTACAGGGAGCCGCCAGCCCTCAATCTGATGGTCTACCCGGAGATCGGCAACCATCGACACGGGCGTATGCTGGAGCAACTGGGATGGCTGCTGGACGAGGTCGGCTTCGACGGAGCCTACATCGACCAATTCAGCATGGCTTACAGCACGGGCCGGGACCGATACACCCGGGAGCGCTGGGACGGCCGGACTGTGAGACTGGACGCTACGGGGCGAGTGCAGGAGAAGCTGGCCGATCTGGGGCTCGTCAGCGCGCCGGCACGGAAGGCGTGGGTCGAGTTCGTCCTCGACCGAGACAAGACTGTCGTCTGCAATTCACAGCCCGCTGTCGAGGAACTCCAGCGACTGCGCAGCTTCCGCTTCATGGAGACCCAAGGCTATGATCCGCTGGCGGGCGACGGGCCGCCGCTGCAACCGCGCCTGGCGAAGGGCCAGTTGCACTCGCCTATCGGCCTCGGGCATTCCTTCCCCTCGGGTGCCGGCGCCGACTTCTTCATGCGCACACTCATCGCCCATCTGCGCTTTGGGCTGCTGTACTACTGCTACTCGACGAACTTCCCGGCCGATGGAGAACGGGGCGGCGAATTCGGGCCGCTCAACCACATGTTCCCCTTCACACCCATTGAGCTGCACGAAGGGTGGGTATTGGGGGAGGAGCGGCTGATCACCTGCGTGTCCGGGGGCTTCCCGTGGCCCCACGCCCAGCGTCCGCGGGTGCTCCAATTCGACTCGCGGGGGCGCGAGCGCCCCGCGGAAGCCTCGGTTGCGCCGGATGAGGACGGCTACCGCGTCAACGTGATGCTCAAGGACTGGTGGGAGGTGGCTGTCATCCTGCCAGGTGACAGCCCAGAGCGTGGGGGTACGGCAGACGGCGAAGGCGAACCACAAAGACACTAAGACACGAAGAACGGCGGGGAAGGACAGCGGCCAACGGCTGAACGACAGAGATACAGAGAACGGCAACCCACGTAGGGGCGCCACTATGGTC
>CBFDAZ010000397.1:0-5571 GCA_965602825.1 uncultured bacterium | reverse complement strand
ACCCCAGCGCATACCTCTCTACAAACCCCCCCACATTCCCTCTGCATCCGCAGAAGCCAACCCCAGCGGGGGGGGGGCGGCAACGTATCTGTGCGGTCGCTACGCGACCGGGGCGGAGCTGGAGCTCCGCCGCCACGGGACGGCATTGCTCTCAGCGGGAGTTGGAGGCCGTATCGTCGCCCGGCGGGATTTCCATCATGTAGTAGATCTGGCGGGCGATCTCGCGGAAGCCGAGCTTGGGGTACAGGTGTCGGCCGACAGGGTTGTTCTCCAGCGTCTCGATCCGGACGTGGGTCATGCCGTGGTCGCGGAGGTAGTCGAAGGCCGCGTGGAGGAGCGCGGTGCCGATGCCCTTCCCCTGAGCTTGGGGATCGACGGCGATGTTGGGGATCTGCCCGATGCCCGTGTCGAGGTTCAGGCGCGTAGTGACGAAGCCGATCACCTCGTCGCCCTCGGCCGCCACCAGAACACCCTCCGCATTGACCGCGCAGTCATCGTCGATCTGGGCCGTCTTCAGGCTCTGCCAGCTCTTGCCCTTCGGGCGGCCGAACAGCTCCTCGGCCGTCACGAGCATGCTGACCTCGCCGAAGGTCTCCACCGTAATACGGTGCAGAGCCTCCCGGTCCTCTTCTTTGAAGCGACGGACGATCATGGCTGCTCTTCTTCCGCGCGTTGAGTGACGACGCGCCGCAGGGCATAGATCGGGCGGCCGCGGGACTCGTAGTACGTGCGCGTCTGCAGCTCGGCGACGAGGCCGAGGGTGATGAACTGGGCACCGATGAAGATGAGGAGGATGCCCAGCAGCAGCAAGGGCCGGCCGCCGATGTTCGCGTGGAAGAGTACCTTGAGCACGGTCAGGTAGACGCAGATGATGAACCCCAGCAGACCGGCGACCAGCCCCCACGCGCCGAAGACCTGGATCGGCTTGGTGGAGTAAGACAGCAGGAACTTGACGGTCAGCAAGTCCAGGATCACCCGCACGATCCGGCCAAGGCCGTACTTGCTCCTGCCGAAGCGGCGAGGGTGGTGAGTGACAGGCACCTCGGCGATCTTGCCGCCGGCCCAGTGGGCCAGAGCGGGGATGAAGCGGTGCATGTCGCCGTACAGGTGGATGTCCTCGAGGACTTCGCGACGGTAGGCCTTGAGCGAACAGCCGTAGTCGTGGAGATGGACGCCGGTCATCCAGGAGATGAGTCCGTTGGCGATGTTGGAGGGCAGCCGGCGGGTGAGCCAGGGATCCTTGCGGTCCTTCCGCCAGCCCGACACCACGTCGTGGCCCGCGGCCAGGGTCTCGAGCAGCAGGGGGATGTCAGCCGGGTCGTTCTGCAGGTCGGCGTCCATGGCGACCACGACCTCGCCCCGCGCCAGGTCGAACCCGGCGGCCATCGCCGCCGACTGACCGAAGTTGCGCCGCAGGTGCGCCACGACGACGCGCTCGTCCGAGGCCGCGACGGCATCGAGAGCGTCCGCGGTGCCGTCGCTGCTGCCGTCGTTGACGAGGATGATCTCGGCCGGCTGGTTGAGGCCCTCCAGAACGGTGGCGATGCTTTCGTGAAGCAGCTCTACGTTCTCGACCTCGTTGTAAACCGGCACGACGATCGAGAGCGCGGGAGCGTCGCTCCGGCCGGCATCCTGGTCGGTCATTGGCGTTTCACCCAGGCGATGAACTCCTTGAGACCTTCTTCGAGCGTGGTTGTGGGCCTCCACCCGAGGAGACGTTCTGCCTGCTCAACTGAGGCGTACGTCCGGGGCACGTCGCCCGGCTGCATCGGCTGCTGCTCGATCCGGGGCGCGACGTTCAGGGCCTTGCCGACGGCGTGGATCATATCGATGAGCTTGATGGGGCTCGAGCTGCCGAGGTTGATGATCTCGAAGTCAAGGTCGGCGTCACTGGCGGCGATCACGCCGGCCACGATGTCGGAGATGAAAGTGTAGTCGCGGCTGCTTGTGCCGTCGCCGTACATCGGGATCGGCTCACCGCCCGAGAGCAGGCGCACAAACTTGTTGATCGCCAGATCCGGCCGCTGACGAGGCCCGTAGACGGTGAAGAAGCGCAGCACGACCATCGGGATCGAGAAGAGGTGGTGATACGTATAGCAGTAGGCCTCGCAGGCGACCTTCGATGCCGCATAGGGCGAGATGGGGCGGCTGATGTCCTGATCCTCGCGGAAGGGCACCTGGCTGGCAGCGCCGTAGACCGAGGATGATGAGCCGAAGATGAATCGCTCTACCCGGCGCTCTCGCACGGCCTCCAGAAGTGTGAGGGTGCCCTCGACATTGGCTGACATGTAGCCCTGAGGATCGAGGATGGACGGCCTTACGCCGGCCTTCGCGGCCAGGTGGACGACGTGGGTGATCGCTTCTTCGCGGAGCAGGCTCTTGACCAGCCTGGCATCGCGGATGTCGCCTTCGACGAAGTGATAGGCCTCATGCTCGAGGGCCTGCTGGAGGTTGCGCCGCTTCAGCTCGAGGTCGTAGTAGGGGTCGAGGTTGTCCAGAGAGACAACACGGTGGCCCTCAGCCAGAAACGCCTCGGCAGCGTGTGAGCCGATGAAGCCCGCGCCGCCGGTGACGAGGTAACTGCTCAAGTCGCTGCGGCCTCCGGTCTGTGGCAGCAGTGTCGGAGCTGGAACTCCGACGTCACGAACGGCCGACGACTCGGACGGCGTCGGGCCTGGAGACCCGACCTACCACGGCGCGGCCATATCAGCCGTTCTTTATCTCGACTTCAATCCCCTTGGGGATCACCTTGCTGTAAGGCGGCACGGAGCGATCCAGCCAGACGTTGCTTCCGATCACCGAGCCCTTGCCGACGACGGTCTCCCCACCGAGGATCGAGGCGCCGGGGTAGACGATGACATCCTCTTCGAGCGTCGGATGGCGCTTGACCCCCTTGATCGGGCGCCCTTCGTCATCGAGAGGGAAGCTGCGCGCGCCCAAAGTAACGCCCTGGTACAGCTTCACGTTGTTCCCAATCTCGGTCGTCTCGCCGATGACGACGCCGGTGCCGTGGTCGATGAAGAAGCGCTCCCCGATCCGGGCGCCGGGGTGGATGTCGATGCCAACGATGGAGTGCGCGTGCTCGCTCATGATCCTCGGGATCAGCGGCACCTGCAGGCGGTACAGCTCGTGGGCGATGCGGTGCGTGGTTATCGCTGAGATGCAGGGGTAGCTCAAGGTGATCTCAGCATAGGTGTGGGCCGCGGGGTCCCCTTCGTAGGCGGCCTGTACGTCCTTCACGAGCAGGCGCCGTACCTTCGGGAGCTCCTTGATTGTCTGCCCCACGATGTGCAGCGATTCGTTGGGTATGTCCTCAACCTCAGAGGGGCTCTCAGACAGCGTTCGGTAGTAGGCTCCCTTCCACCGGAACGGAAGTGCACAAGCGATCTCGACCGCCAGCAGCCGGGCCGCTCGGCTGAGACGCTCCTCGACGAAAGCGTCCACCAACTCCCCGGCCGGCAGCTCCGTACTCATGCGGCCGGGGAAGAGCACATCCTGCACACAGTGCAGTGCCTCGATGACGCGCTGCCTCGACGGCAGATTGGTGGACGAGTCCTCGGGGGTGTCCTCACCGGTCTGTGGGTGCAGGCGCTGGAGTTCCCCCATGACCTCGCACATCATGCGGGGGATGCCCTCGCAGGTGCACTCCGGGCGGAACGGGCATTCGGGACGTCGAAACAGCTCTTCCGTTCCCATGTTCTCTCCCTGGATCAAGCCGGCCTGGCCGGCCCCGAGACAGGCAAGCGGACGGTGAACACGCTCCCCTTGCCTTGCTCCGAGTCAACGCCGATCGACCCGCCGTGAGATTCGACCACCATCTTACAGAAGGCGAGCCCCAGGCCGGTGCCCTTCGGCTGGTCCGGTCCCTCCCGTTCGACCTGCGTGAACAGCTCGAAGATCCGCTCGTGTTCTGATTCGGGAATGCCGACGCCGGTATCCCGCACGGCCAGGCTGATGGTTGCCCCGTCACCGTCCACCACGACCGACAGATCGACGTTGCCGCCGGCCGGCGTGAACTTGATGGCATTACCCAGCAGGTTGACGAGCACCCGCTGCAGCTTCTCGCGGTCCGCGGTCACCAGCGGCAGATCGGGCGGCACCTCCGAACCCAGCTCAATCTGCTTCTCCGTCGCCAGCCGAGCCACCTGTCCGAGGGCCGCCTGCGCGACCTCCCCGACGGCCACCGGCGCAAGCTTCAGCGGCAGGCCGACCTCTGACATCTTGGAGATGTCGAGCAGGTCATTGACCATGCCGAGGAGGTTCCGCCCACTGGCGAGGGACATGTCGAGAAGCTCCCGGGCGGATTCCTCGAGCGTCGAGTCCTGATCCTCGAGCACGTACTCCATGGTCCCGATGATGCCGCCCAGCGGGGAGCGCAGGTCGTGGACGATCATGTCGGTCAGTCGTTGGCGGTGGTGCATGATCCTCTCGAGGGCATCCCGGGCCTGTGCGAGCTCGTCATAGAGCTGCTTTGTGCGCAGGAGAGACCGGACCTGTCCCAACAGCTCCGGCCAACGGACCGGCTTCGCCAGGAAGCCGTCAGCGCCCATGGCGAGGGCCTGCGCCTTGTCCTCCAGGTGGTAGGCGCTGGCGGTGACCAACACGGGGACGTAGGTGGCGACCCCCTGGCCGAGCTGCTGGGCGACGTCGCCGATGCAGGTACCCGGCAGGAAGGCGTCGAGGATTACGAGCGCGGGAGGCTGCTCGTTCACCGCGTCAAGCACATCCTCCCAGGACTCGGCCTCCCGCACGCTGTAGCCCGCCTTGGTCAGTATCTCGCCGATGCGCGCCCTCACGCTGACGCGGTCGTCAGCGATGAGGATCTCCGGTGCCGGCGCCTCGACCTTGTCAACCCATTCCGGGATCGGCACCACCGCCGGTTCGGGCTCCCGCTCGCCGGCGTCCGGGCCCTCCGGCATTTCGCGCCGTTCGGCACGCACGGGACGCGTCCGCGGAGCGGGCTGTTCGGCCGGGCGCCCCACCGGGACCAGCGCCACGAGCTGCTTGCGCCGGATCTCGAGATGTTCGCTGATGTCTTCCGCCAGGTAGTTGGCGCCCGTGATCCAGCACGTCGCCAGCCCCCGGTCGTGGGCGGCCAGCAGCAGGTTCTCCACAGCGGCCGAGACGGTGGGGAGCGCCAGAGATTCGTCGCGGTCGATGAGCTCCATGTAAGCCGCGATGACAACCGGAGCGCTCCGGAGTGGGGAGAGGAGAGCGCGGGTGTAGCGTACCGTCTCACGCGCCGCGCAGTCCTCAAGTGACTCGGCCAGACGGACGAGGCCCGGCTGCAGCACCTCCTCGACGAGCGCCTGTTTGTCCTCGCCGGCCAGAACCACGAAGTACCGGCACTCTCGCTGTGTGCCGATCGGGCCGGCAAAGGCCGCGGCCAGGAGATGATCGATATCGTCTGGGGAGATCGGGTCACTGCGGAACTTGCGGATCGAGCGGCGACCCAGGATCGCCTCGGTGACATCCATTCTGCATCCTCCTGACTCCCTGAAGCACTCAATGGAGCAAGCGACTCTGTCCTCAACTCCACAGGCGCGCTGTCGTAGGCTGGCGTGGGTAGGA
>CBFDAZ010000396.1:0-5590 GCA_965602825.1 uncultured bacterium | reverse complement strand
TGATCCTCCCTTGCGCATTGAACACAACGTGTATATCGATGGCCGCCGCCTGGAAACCGCACGTCACGGTCACGATATCGAAGCCCCGGTCCTGCGCCGCTCTCGTACCCAGTTGGCCCTTGAACTCACCCACTTGCCCCACCAGCGCTTCCCACGTCTGCTTCAGCGTGGCGGCCGGCATGGCCTGAGCCATCGTGCCGTCAAAGGCCCCGACTCCGGCTGCATAGTCCCCCTCGGCCAACTGCTCCACGAACTTATCTGCCGCGGCGATCAACTGCTGCGTCCGGCCTTCCTGAGCCCTGCCACCCACCGTGACGCAGCATGCGAGGCCAATGACCCCGATCTGGGCTGCAACCCATGCAGTCCTTCGCACAGAACTCACCTCCGCGGTTGTGCGTGCACCAGCACCTGCGATCCCTGTCGCATCGCCGCATCACCCGGTTGTCGCCTCGCCGTTCGCCCCTCTCCCGCTGGGGGGCTGTGGTGGATGCTGGGAGAGGGGTCCCGGGGTGAGGGTGCCGTAAGGCCCTTGTGGCCGTTCCCACCGTTGCCCACCATCACCCCGTCCCAACACATAGCGCGTGACACGGTACTAGCCGCTCTTGAGGTCAAGTACGGGGGTATCCGCAAAGGCGTCGATGCTGTCGATCTCGATCACGTTGTCCTTGACTGACAGCACCTTGCATCGGGTCATCCCGATCAGGTTCGGACGCACCGGCGCATGGGTGGCGAATACGCCGGTCAGGGGGTTGTCCGGGTTCCCTTGCGGATGGACCTGCAGGATCGATCTCTGCTCCGCTGTATCGTTGCGGTCAAACCACCACAGCACCCAGACGTGCGATAGCGTGTCCATGCGGAGCAGGCCGGGCCTGTACTTCTCCTCCACGACGATCGTTGTGCGGTCTTCAGTCTTCCTCACGTAGCCAATCGGGTGCACGGTGTATTCGGTCACCACCTCTGCCTGGGCATCGCCAAGTCCAGCGGGCTGAACCGAGCAGACACCACTAATCAGTACTCCGAGCGTGACGGCAACGACACCTCTCATCGCTGCCTCCTCCGAGAGCCTGGGCTGCAGCGCATCGGCCCGGTCGCGCCCAGCCACGGGATGGCCGGCGTGCTTGCTGTTCCCCTTCCCCATGTCACGCGGATGGCCTCTGCCGTCAGGAATCTCCGGCGTACGCGCCATTCGCAGTCCTCGCTGCCGCGCTCACGATGAAACTCCAAGGCCCGACGCACGTCCAATAGTACGGGGCCAACCGTTCGGGCCTTGGCTTTGCCTTGCTGTGCGTGCACGGCAGCGACCGGGTCGGTGGCGGGATGGGCCCCTAGCCCGGATTACTCACGACGAACGTCGCGGGCAACCCGCTCTTTTGAAAAAGAGCCGGTTTCCCGCGCCCTTCCGGCAGAAAACTCTGTTTCGGTGTGGGTGCTTGCGGTGAAGCACACTGTGCTGCGGATGGCGCCACGATGGGACTACGGATGCAGGTCGATAACGGCCTGCCCGCTGCTGCTATGTGCTCGAGCCGCAGTGCATCGTGAATGATGCGGGCTAGTGCCTGCTGAGTGGGAGGGTGTCGGATGTTTGTCCTGCACTGGTCGATATGCGTACTCCTGGTAGGTCCCGCAGCGAACGCCCAAGATCAGGCGGTCGAGGCCCCACCAGTAGAGATCGAGGTCTCCTTCACCGGCTTGTCGCGTCAACCCAGGCCCTGGTACCTCAAGCCCGAGGCGCCGGTCGCCGAGGCGTCCGTGTGCGCGGGCAGCGACCGGTCGGGGCGGCCGGTGGGAATATCGGCTGTCTTCCCGAGCGAGACCCGCAAGGTGGCGCTGTACTTCAGAGTGGACGAACGGACGCGCAAGACGCGGGCGCAGGCCGGCCTTCGGCACAAGGGCGCGGAGATCCGTCATGAGGACTTCAGCGTGCCCGGCCGGAGGTACTGGACGTGGAAGGTGGATCCGAAGGGCGCCAGGACCTTCTCTCCGGGGCTCTACACCTTCGAGCTGGTCCTGGACGGCGCGCTCCTGGCGGCGCTCGACTTCGTGGTGACCTCGACCCCGCAGGTCGATCCGATGGCCCTGCGGCAACCGGAGTACACGCACATGCCGCCGCCGCCCCGTCTCTTCACTTCCGGCGAAGCACCGGCCGCTGAGACGGAGGGCCCTGTTGCAGCCATCATCGTGACGAAGCCGATCGCCGAGCCCGATACGGAGGCCACCGCGCCGGCCCCGGAGACGGGCGCACCGGTCGAGGGCGCTGACACCGGCGACACTTCCGGCGAAGAGCCCACGGCGGACACGCCAACGGCCGACAGCGGGACGGCGCCGGTAGAAGAGACCGAGGCGACCGCCGGTGCCGACTCCCCGCCGGCCGGCCCGCCTGCGGACGTTGACAGCAAGCGCGACGTGATCGAGGGCCTCGTCCAGACCGCGCAGAGCCACGCACCACCACCACCGCCGCCTCAGCCGGCCCCCAAGCCCAGCGCGACGCCCGCAACGACTGTGGGCGGACTGCTCGGGGACCTGGTTGCCGAGGCGACCGGCATTGGAGCGGTGGTGGAACTGGTGACAGGGCTGTTCACCACCAAGCCGCACAAGCCCAGTCAGTTCACGGTCCAGAAGCCGCAGACGAGTGAACGGTTCGCCGAACGCATGCTGGAGGCCAACGGCTTCACGGATGCCCTCGGCGGTCGGCGAGCCGTCACCCACGCCGCAGCCATGGCCTCCGACAGCCGGCACTTCGGCAGGGGCATCCTGCTGCTGCCGCTCGAACTCCGGCCGGACGAGAGCGGCATCCTGGCGCTTCTGATCATCAACGACGTATCTGTGTCCCTCAACGACGCCCCGGTGGCGGTGGTCAGCGGCTTCGAGTTCCGGTTCCGCGGCGATCCCTTCTACACGGTGGCGGTCAGGATCGATCCAGGCCCCCAATCGGTCGAGGTCCTCGGCCGCGACGGCGAGCCCCTGGTCGCCGGACCGGGGCAGATGGCGGTCCCCGAGGCACAGGCCCGTGACCCATACGCGACCATTCACCAGGTCATCTCCCAGGACGATGTCGGCGATCGGGCCGTGGCGATCTGCTCCATTACACCGGGACTCGAGGACCCCGCCGATCGGTCCGGCGTGTTCCCGCTGCTCCTGTCGCGGCTGCGGAAGTAGCCTGCCTTGCCCTGTGTCCGTCGCGTCTGTCGGCTGTCTGTAGCGGTCCGGCGCTCAGGCGGGCAAGTCTCTGTGTTCCGTGAGAGGTGCTCTCCCCGTGATCCCTTGCAGCCCCGCCTCCTCGATCGTTGCGGTTCTGGCCGCGATCTTCGCCCCGTGGGCAGCGAATGGCCAGTGTGTCCTCGATCTGAACGCCGGGACACTCGCGAACGAGCACGTTCAACTTGAGTTGCCCCAGGTCGGCAGTTCCGGCCCCCTCCGCATACTCCATCGCGGCCAACTGGCCTCAGCGGATCACTGGTACTACTGCGTCGCCGGAGGCATGCAGTCCGGCAGGTCCAACTTCCGGTCGAGAGGCAAGGTCGTCGCCGTTGAGCCATTGGAGAGCGGCCCCGAACGCGCGAAGGTTCGCGTCGTGCGCCTGACGGATGAGCCGGACGAGCCCGACCTCGGCACCTTCGAGCTTAGATACGAGATCGAGCGTGGGCGAGCCGCCGTCCAGCACGAAATGACATTCACGCCCCGCCGGCCTCTCACGCTGAGGGCGTACGAGTTCTTCGTTACGACAGACGAACCCAGTGCCGACACCCACCGGCTTCATTCCCTCGAAGACGGGTGGCAGCTCCAGTCGATGCCGGCACGGACGAGCGCCGCTTACGGCCGCATCCCCTTCCCCTGCCGGCACCCGTGGGTCGCCCTGGAGAACCTCGCCGCCGGCTGGACGATCGCCGTCGGTGTCCCGCCGGCCGATGTGAGGCAGGCGCAGTATGCCATCGACTTCAAGCGGTTCGAGTTCAGCCGGACGGGAGGCCATGTCAGCCCGGCGACTCCGCTCCACGACTTCGCCCTGATCGCGGTCGGCGAGGACGTGGAGGAACTTGCACAGTGGCAGCAGGATTTCGAGTCAGCCACCGTGCGTCCCAGTCGCGCCGCCGAGCCCGAGTTGCCCCCTCCGGTCTTGAGCAAGCCGGCCAGGCCCGCGAGCTTTGACCGCCGAGTGGATGCCGGCCAAGGCGGGTGCCGCATCACATCCGGCGGCCTGGAACTGACCGTGGACCGCGAGACGGGCGCCCTGCGCCAGCTTGAGGTCGAGGGGAACGAACTCCTCGCGCAGCCTGGCGGCGTGCTCTTGGACGAGTGGCCCGAACGCAGGAGGCTGGGCCCCGAGGGGCGCGTCACCGACTGGCGCGTCACCCGGGATGGCCTGGGGTACAAATGGGCGGTTGGATCGCTGGCCGCGCAACACGCCATCGAGGCGCGTGGTGATCATGTGGCATGGACGGTCGAGGTGGAGAATCCGGCGGCCGAGACCCGCCTGCTCGAAGTGCGCCTGGCGCTGCCGATCAGCCTGCAGCATGGGCGGTGGTACTACTGGGACGGCCTTGCTCTCCGTGCAGTGGACGCGCGCACAGAGGGATCCGTCCTGGACACGCTCAGCCCGGGTGAGATCCTGTCCCAGGGCATCTTCCCGGCGACTTGTGTGCACAATCAACGCGTCGGCGTGGCGCTCGGCTTAGAGCCGATGCAGATCGAGTCATTCTACGGATCGCAGGTGAGCCCGGCGACGGGCGCGCTGGACACCTATGCCTACACCGTTCGGTGGGCGCTGCCGCCCGGGGCGACGCGGAGCACTTGCTTCGTGCTCTACGCGATCGAGCCACAGTGGAGCTGGCGGAGCTGCATCGACCGCTACTGGCGCTGCTGGCCCGAGGTGTTCGCGGCGCCGAAGCGAGACGATATCTGGGGGCTCTACGCGGCGAGCAATCCGCCCCACGTCCACAGCCAGGGGGACAAGTTCATCGAGCGCTGCCGGCGGCTGCGAGTCGGTGGGATGGAGCTGTACGCCCCGTTCAACCAGACGGGCGACTTTTACCCCGACGCAGAACCCATGTACAAGCGCGGGGATCGCGAGCTGAGCGCCGGTGAGATGCGGGAGGTCTATGAGACAGCCAATATCGCCTCGTGCAACCTCTCGTACGTCATCCCCACCAAGTGCGAGCGGGAGACGGCGAAGGCGGAGTTCGCGGATTCCGTCATCCGGCAGCGCGATGGGTCGCTGTTCCTGCTGGATGTCTGGGACGTCATGGGCGGCGGCCGCGAGAAGCTGGCCGGGATGTTCGCGTGGGGCAACTCGTTTGGCGAGAGCCTGCGGTCGGAACTGCGGGAGATCGTGGCCAACTACTCGCCCGATGCCTTCTACCTCGACAACGGCGCCTTCGTCTGGCAGGACCACGATCGCCTGACCGAGTGGTCGGCTTTCGATGACGAAGGCCGGATCTACACGAATGGGGGGATTCCGTACGCCAAGCTGCTGGACGATCTCCAGACCTTCGCGCCGGAGGTCCACCGGAACCCCGGTGAATTCATCCAGTACTTCAGCGGCTTCCGCGGGGATTCTCACCTCAGCAACATCGTCGGGTCGCAGACGCACTAC
>CBFDAZ010000395.1:0-5597 GCA_965602825.1 uncultured bacterium | reverse complement strand
AGGACGGCCAGACCACGGCCTGCCGCAAGGCGACCCAACCTCAGACCCGCGGTGTTCCCGTCGAGATCGTCTGGCAGAAGATGATCGGCGATGATGCGGTCTCGGCCGTCGAAGCGGGCGACGTCGATGGCGACGGGACGCCCGAGATCACGCTTGGCTCCCACAGCGGCTTCCTCGCGCTCCTCAATGCCGACGGCGCCGTGCGCTGGATCCGCTACGCGGACAACCAGGTGACCGACGTTGCTCTGCTGGCCGACTGGGCCGGCCAGGTTGGCCTCTCCCGCAGCTCGACCGACGGCTCCGTCGTGGTCTACGACGCCAGCGGGGAAGAGTTGGCTCGGTGGAACGTGGGGGTGCCGGTGGAGAGCCTCATCACGGCGACGGCAGACGGCACGCCCATGCTGGTCGTGGCCGGGGGGAAGGAGCTCAGAGTTGGGGCGCAGGAAGGTGGATGACTGGGGCGTGACCGAGTGCAGGACCAGTGGCGCCAGGGGGTGTGCTCACTTCAGCAGACGCCGGAACTCCTCCACGGTGAGACCAGCATCACGCACAATGCGTCGAAGCGTTCCCACGGGAAGGTCACGAGCGCCGTGGACAGGGACAGTCACGCTGAGCCGTGTCTCGGGGTGCCGCAGCGAGACATGACTGCCGACTTGGCGGTCGAAGACGAAACCGGCGCGTTCCACCGCCCGGATGACCTCCCGTCCGTTCACGACAGGGAGCTTAGGCAACCGTCATCGCCTCCGGCACGGTCACCTTGTAGACCACGGCCTCAATCGCGTCTTCCAGTTCGAAGGCCACGGTGTCAACGTCGCCGGGGATGGGGTCGTCGTGGGCCCGGAGGGTCGCCAGGTGACACGCCATGGCCTCCTCCGCCATCCGTACGGCGTGGGGCAGGTTCTCCCCCCATGTGTGACAGCCTCTGAGTGCCGGAACGTGAACAGAGTACCGTCCGTCCTCTTCCCGCACGAACACCACGGTGTAGGTCATGCTATCGTCTCCTGCAGGCCGGCATTGCGTCCTTGATCGCCCGGCCGATCTGCGCGGTCACTTCAGTAAGCTTCGGAACTCCTCCACGGTGAGACCAGCGTCACGGATAATGCGTCGGCGTGCCCTGCGGCGCCTTAGGCAACGGCTGCCTCCTCCTTCACGGTCAGCTTGTACACCAGGGCTTCCGAGGTCTCGGTCATGTCCACGTTCACAGTCGAAGGGTCAGCAGGGATCGGTTCCCCGTCTTCTCGCAGGACTTCCAGGTAACTTGCTATGGCCTCGCGGACGTTCTCCAAAGCATCGGGTACGGTATCCCCCCAGGTATGGCAGCCCTTGAGTGCAGGCACCGATATCGAGTACCGCCCGTCCGGCTCTCGGAACAGCACCACGGTGTAGGTCATGCCGTTGCCTCCCAAGGCACCCTTTCGCTCTCCCATCGCGTCGCGGACAGGTGAGCCGTGTTGTAGACTGTATTGGATTGGTGTCCCCGTGTCAACGGGAGACTCGACCGGAGCGGCCTAACTGAATAGGTGGGTCGTTGCCGGGAGCGCGGGGCGCCCTCGCCCGCTGGACTGGCTTGTGGTGGCCCCGAGGTGGTGGTCGTTCCCTCGGCCCAGCGCGCAGTGAAGGAGCCGCCAACCGCGGTGGACAACAACCTGTCGTCCGCGCTGCCCTCCGCGACCGAGCTCCGTGGGCCCGCCTTGACTTCGTCCGCCCTCATGGACCATGCGGGCTGGATCGATGGGTGATTGACTGATGCGAGTGTCCGCGATCGTGATCGGTCTGGTGTTGCTCTGCCCCCTGGCCGTCGGGAGCGAGGTCACGGTAGTTGGCGATCAGTGCGTTCTCGTGGACGGGAAGCCCTTCTTCCCGATTGGCCTGTACTCGGCCGGCGGGGCCATCGACTTCCCCTATCTGGCGGAAGCCGGCTTCAACACGGTCCACAGCTACGCCTGGGAGGGGATGTCTACCCATGATGGCGGTCAGGCATGGCTGGACGCGGCCTGCGACAACGGGCTGATGGCCCTGATCGGCCTCTACCGGCCGCACGTCAAGGCCATGGAGTTCGAGGGGGCCATCCGCCGTATCGAGCAGTTCCGCGACCATCCCGCCCTGCTCGCCTGGCACACGATGGACGAGCCGTCGTGGGACCGAGAGGGCGATATGGGCAAGGACTACATGCCCCGCGCCTACGAGATCGTGAAGCAGCACGACCCCCGTCACCCTGTCACGGCGGTAACGTGTCACTTCGGGGACTGTGAGCTCTTCGAACCGTCAGTGGATGCCATGCAGGCCGACTACTACGCCGTTCCCCCGATCCCCGCCAACTGGTACTCCGGCACTGGCTTTCGAGGCGTGAAGCTCTTCGTCGACAAGTGGCGCGAGGCTTCCGGCGGACGGAAGCCGTTCTGGTTTGTCGCCCAGGCCTTCGACTTCAGTACCTCGAAGGAAAAGGGCTACGATGTCCCGGAGGAGTGGAGGCGCGGGCCGACGTACGAAGAGATGCGCTGCCAGACCTATACGGCCGTTGCGGCGGGGGCGCGCGGCATTCTCTACTGGTCGCTGAGCCGATTGCTCGGGGACCAGATGACGCGCGGCCTGATGCCGCGGGTAAGGCTGTGGGAGGACCTGAAGTCGGTCGTTGGCGAGCTGAATGCCCTGATGCCGCTCCTGACGGCCGACACCGAGGAGACCCGAGCGGAGGCCAACGGGGTCGCCTCGATGGTGAAGAGCGACGGAAATGACCTCTACATCGTCGCTGTGAACTACGAACGCAGGCGAACGGAAGCGGCCATCGAGATCCCTGGCGTACGCGGCGGAACTGCGGAAGGAGTGTTCGGCAAGGGCAGCCTGCGGATCCGGAACGGGAAGCTATCACTCCGCTTCGCCCCCCTGGAGGCCAAGGTCCTGCGGGTGCGACCTCGACGTTGACACCTAAGGAGGAATCTCCGTGAGACGCTTACCCTTTGCCGTGCGCGGATCGGCCCTCGCCATGGCCGCGCTGGCCGGCGCCGGCCAAGCCCACGCTGCTCCCTGGAAGGGCGAGATCTGGCTCCACGCTGAGGCTGAGAAGCTGCCGACCGACCAGTTGGGGCCTTTCGTCCGACTGGGCGACGGTAGCGTGGTCGCGGTGAGCAACAACGAGCTGGTGGTCAGCCGAGACGACGGGAAGACCTGGGAACGCCGGCCGCTGATCCAGGACACCGAACGGTTCAGCGATGTCGGTGGGCCAGGCTCCGGCGTGCTGTTTCTGACCCGCGGTGGCGCGATCGTGCACGCCTTCGTCAACCAGAAAGAGAAGGCCCTCAAGTGGGACTACGAAGACAACAGCCGGGTCGGGCCGCTGCCCGAGTGCCAACTGCCCGTCTACATGACGCGCAGCCTCGATGATGGCCAGACCTGGGAGGAACCGAGGAAGCTCCAGGATGGGTGGTGCGGCTACATCCACAACATGATCCAGACCCGAAGCGGGCGGCTGGTCCTGGTCAGCCAGGTGGCGGTCCCCAATCCGGGTCGCCACGTCTCGATGACGTACGTTTCCGATGACGACGGCGCAACCTGGCAACGCAGCAACCTGATCGACACCCTCTACGGTCACGGGCCGGGCGACCACTCCGGCGCCGTCGAGCCAACCATCATCGAGCTGGAGGACGGGCGCCTGTGGATGCTGATCCGCACCTACAGCGGGCGCTTCTGGCAAGCGTACTCGGCGGACGAAGGACTCACCTGGATGGACCTTGGGCCCTCCGAGATCGAGGCCAGCGGCGCTCCGGGGATCCTGCTGAGGCTCAAGAGCGGGCGGATGATGCTCGTGTGGAACCGCTTCGCCGAGGGCCGGCCGAAGAACATCGGCCGGCGGGAGGAGCTCTCGATTGCCTTCTGCGAAGACGAGGGCCAGACATGGACTGAGGCCGTGGTCGTCGCCCGCAACCGTACGCCGGATGGCGAGGAGCCCGTCCCCTACCGCGTCTCGTACCCCCACGTCTACGAGCACAGCCCCGGAGAGATCTGGATCACCACCGGCCAGGGGATGCTGCGGATGAGGCTGCACGAGGGGGACTTCGTGGGTCAGTAGGGGCAGCTCCGCACCGAGACAGTCCGTTGGCACTGGCCTCGTTCCGCCCTCCCTATGTATCGCCCGGGAGCACCTGCAGGTCGTCGATCATCTCCCCCAGCATCGACGCATCCCATTCGGCGGCCTGACACCAGGTGGCCAACGGGGCCTCCGGTCGGGCGTGAGGGACAACGGGTGCCTCGTCCGGCTGTCGTGATTCGCGCTCGCGCCACCGCTTCCGCCGGACGTGCTCCATGAAGCGCAGGGCCAGAGCGGTCCAAGGCTCACTCTCGCCGGTAAGGCGCGCCACTCGGAGCAGCGCAGCCGCCGCCGTGAACCGGCACCAGGTGAAGCCCGAGAAGCAGATGTCGTTTCCCAGATCGGGCCGGTCGTCATACTCGAGGTCGATGGTGTCGCCGTCCGTGCGGCAGACGCCGAGGTACCACCTCATGGCACGCTTCAGCGCCTCGTCGAGGCCCGGCGCCCCGGCCAGCGGCTCCCGGTGGCACACACGGGTGAGGTGGTAGAGCCCGATCCCGTGGTCCGGGACGTTGTCGAAGTGGAAGGCCTGCCCGCGCCAGCCGACATGCGCGAACCAGTACGGCCACACACCGATGGCTTCCTGCCCCTCAAGGTAATGCTTGAGACCCCGTTCGGCCGCCTCGAGCCACGCTGCCGGCGGATCGTCGCCCACGTCCGCCAGCGCATGATACGCCCGCACCAGGGCCGAGATGCCCAGCGCATTTGAGTTCTGGCAGTCGTGGGTCGCTCCCTCGTGGTGCAGGAAGACGCCGGGCAGGGCCTCGTTCTTGGCGACCCATGTCGCCGCCCGGCGCACCACCTCGCGATCCTCGACCTCGAAGGGCAGGCCAAGCTCCGCGGCGCGGCACAACAGGTGGACAATCGCACACGTATCGACTCCGTCGATGCCCGGATACGGGGGCTGCAGACGCGTGAACTGGACGCCCCAGATGCCGTGGACCATGTGCACGAAGCCGCCATCGCGGGCCTCGTTGCCCGGCTCGCGCATCTGGCTCCGGTAGGCGTACCTTCTGGCCATCTGGGCCCGGTCCAGCCACTCGGAGTCACCCGTCTGATTGTGCCGGCGCGCGAAGCAGGCGGCGGCGGCCGCGGCGTCACGAGCGTCGTACTTGTCTTCCTCCGACCAGATGGCGCCGTAGTGGTGATCCTCCGGCTGCGTCACCTGCCGGCCCGCGGCCCAGTCCACGATCTCGTCGAACATACGAGCCAGACAGAGACCGGAACTGCCCGGCTGTTGGGGAACGCCCTCGTTTGAGGGCTTTGCCCACAGCCCCACCGTCGCCGTCTTCCCGATGTCCCGCACATAGCGCTCGTATGGCGCTGCCTGCGCCTGCGCGGTGTCCAACGGCATGCCCTCGGGGCTGATCAGGACCTCCTCGAAGGGCAGCCCCTCGCCTTCCCATTCGAAGTCGAAGGTCACCATGCGGGCAGGCACGTGGACGCTGGTGAGGAGGGCCCACCCATCGGCCGCGCGCACCGTCTGCCATTCGCGGGACTTCGGCTTAACCCT
>CBFDAZ010000394.1:0-5601 GCA_965602825.1 uncultured bacterium | reverse complement strand
GGGGTAATCATCGTCACTTCTTTACCGAGCGGCGCGAGCGAGTGCCGCAACGCGGCCGGGCCGCCGCTTGAGGACGATTTCAGCCCCCTGCGGCACGCGTTGACGGGCCTTCCCCTCCGCGACCACGCGGGCTTGGCCGCCGATCCACACCGTCACACTAAACGAGGTGGGCTTGAGGGCGAAGCTGACTTGGTTATCGGCGTCCGTGTAGTTCACGAGCACCGCCAACCCGCGCTTGCCCTGTGACCGCACGAGATCGGCCGGGACAACGAGGTTGAAGGCCGCCTCACACGACTCGTCGCTCAGCATGGGGGAGACTTCCAGCGCGGAACAAGGCGAACGGACGATACCCAGGACAAAGAGTGCGACAGGCAGCATGATGGCCAAACGACCTCGGAAGGGCTTCCCGATTCAGGGCGAATCTCGAAGGGGGAGGGTTCGTGCTGAGACAGCGGGGACCTTCCCGGCGCGGAGGTCTCCATCACTTCCCCAGCCGTTCCAGCGCCTTCTGCGCTTCCTGGGCCTTGTCGGTGCCGGGGGCCAGCTCGATGACCTTGCGGAAGGCACCGGCCGCGCCCTCCGTATCCTTCAGCTCGACCAGGACCCAACCCAGCACCCAGTGGGCCTCGACGTGCTTGCCGTCCGCCTCGATCGCGGCCCGCAGCGCCTCGGCAGCCTCCGCGTACCTGCGCTGCGCCTTGAGCTGCCGGCCCTGCTCGCAGAGTTGCTCGGCGTCCGGCCCGGCCGTCTCGACGGGCGGCTCGTCCTCGGTCGGCGTCAGGTCCTGCAGGGCCTCCCGCAGCGCGTCGATGGCCGCGGTATCCTCCTCCTTCGCCGCCTCCACGAGCTGCGCCATCTGCTCGCGGTTGGCGGCATCCGCGAAGTTGGCCTCCATTACCGGGAGCTTCTTGCTCCACGAGTCCGTCGGGTTGGTGCCCTGGCGGACGAGGTCCCGAATGTGCTGAAGAACCTCCGCCTCGGCCATATAGTAGATGGCCGCCTCGGCGAAGGCCTCGTGGATGGTGGCGTGCTCCTGCAGCACCACGCTGGCACACGCCCGGGCGTCGGCATACGCACGCGCCATGGCGTCCATGACCTCCGCGTCTCGCCGCGGGCCCTGCTCGTCGGCCCCGGCCCGCACCGTGCCCGCCCAATCGTCATAGGCCGCCAACCCGAAGACGAAGACGCCCTGGACCCTCTCCTCCGGCGGCCACTCCGCGAACCGCACGGCACGCGCGATGATGGCGGGCCAGTCAAGCTCGGGCGGGGCGAGAGCCCGGTCGTAGTCCACCAGGATGATCTCGGGCCGGCCGGTCAATGGCGGTGGAGGGCCGGGTACCTCGAATCGCGCCACCTCGTAGTCTTCGTCCCCGCTGAGATACCGCCGTCGGTGGATGGTGCGGTCCTCGGGATCATACCCGCAGATCGCTTGCACGGATTCTCCGTGCCACGCCAGGACAGGCCGACCGGCGTCGATGCTCTCACAGACTGCCTCCCAGGCCTCCTCCTGCGAGCCCACCTCTCTCCGCTCCGCGGTCGCACCGGCAGCCTCTGCCGCATTCAGGAGCAGGTCCTCTGGCGCGGCGACCTGAGGGGTGCCGAAGCTGTATTGCGAGGGCAGACTCGCCGTCCGGAAAGCCGCCCCGGACACAACCATCAGCTCCTCATAGCCCACCGGGCAGCCCAGGGCCTGAAGCGCCGAGTACAGCGCCGATATGCTATGCGTGTAGCGTCCGGTGGACCAGTGCATCGACGGCACGCCATCAATGACCACCGGCGCCGCTGTGCCGGGCAGCGCGGGCAGAACAGCGACCAGGCAGCTCACAGCGAGAAGGCGCATAAGTTCCATGGCGGCCCCCTCCGGGTCTCCGTGGCCAGCGCGACCTGTTCCTAATGACATGACGCTGCTCGGACGGCCGAAGTTTCGCCCCATGGGCGAGCACACAGCCTCGCATCGCCGCCCCCCGCTCACTCCAGAAGCCACCCCGGGTCCGTCACCCGCGCCACCTCCAGGGGCGACGTGAGGCCGGCCAGCGCCTTCCGCATGCCATCGGCGAAGAGCGAGGTCATCCCGCTCCGAACGCCGGCGTCGCGCAGCTCTCGCGGGCTGGCTCCCCTCGTGATGAGGCTGGCCATCTCGCTGTCAACGGTCAGTATCTCGTACAGCGCCGTTCGGCCCCGGTAGCCGGTGCCCCGACAGTCCTCGCAGCCCTTGCCGTTGACGAAGCTCGCCTTGGCCTCCGGCCACCGCAGGCCCCCGCGTTCCGCGCGTTCGCGCCAGGCTTTCAGCGTTGTCGCGTCGGGCTCAAACTCCTCCCGGCATGCCTCGCATACCTTTCGCACCAATCGCTGGTTCACCGATGCGACGATACTGGAGCCCAGCAGATAGGGCTCGATGCTGAAATCCGCCAGACGCCGGATCGCCAGCGCCGCATCATCCGCGTGGAGCTGCAGGAAGACCATGTGCCCGGTCAGTCCCAGCTCCACGCACAGCCTCGCCGTCTCGCGATCGGGCACGTCGGTTACAGCAACCACGTCCGGGTCCGACCTCAGAATGCCTTGAAGCAGCGAGGCATGGGTGAGGCCCGCCCGCGGGTTCGTCTGGAGCTGAACGACTCCCGGCAGCCGATAGTCCACCGTAGAGTGCACGCTGATGGTGCTGATCCCCTCATTCACCACATGCCTCAGCGCCGCGTACAGGACCGTCGTCTTCCCCGATCCGGTTGGGCCGCCGAAGATGACGATCCCACACGGCTGGCGGATGGCCGCCTCGAGCCGCTGTTGGTCCGGCTCGGCCAGGCCCAGCCGCTCGAAGGAGTGCTCGATGGCCTCACTTGACAGGAGGCGCAGCGTCAGCTTCTCACCCAGGGGCGTCGGCAGCACCTGCGCCAGGAGGTGTCGGTCGCCGTCGCCCGGCTGTGAGTCCTCGATCCGCCCGCTCTGCATCGAGACCCGATCAGCCACGTCCATGCCGCTCAGCACCTTGAAGCGCCCGACCAGTGGAACGTACAGCGCCTTGGGGAACTCGACCACCGGCCGGAGCACTCCATCGACCCGCAGCCGAACCGACCCGCCCTCCGGTGAGGGGTCAAAGTGCACATCGCTCGCCGCGTACCGCCAGGCGGCTCCCGTGATCTCGCCGGCGAGGACCTCCACCGGGTCGCCGCCGGATACCGGCTCGCCGGGGGACGGCGCGTCCTTGGCCCTCATCCCCTTGGGCCGCCAACGTCTTACCGTGCCAACGGCCTTGTCGACCGTCTGCTCATCGACGTGCACCACCGACGGGTCAGGCTGCCTCAGAAACTGCTCCAGGTCGGCCTTATAGAACCGCCACTGCCGTCCGGCCTTGAACGCGCGGACCCTCTTCTGCGCAATCCATCGGTAGAGCGTCGTCCGGGTGGTATTCAGGAACTCCTGCGCCTGCTTGAAGTCGAGGACATCTTCACCAGAAGGCTCTCGCTTACCCTTGCGCTGCTTCGGCATGCCACTCACCCCTATTCTCTTTAGTATCCACAATATACTAAATACCATTTATAGCTATATCCGTCAAGGCCTTTCTCCCTCGACCCGCGGGGCCGCCTGTGCGGTCCGCCCCGCGCAGGTCGCGGCCGGGAGGTGGGGGAACCCGAAGCGGGTCCCCGGACCTTCGCTCGGAAGTGTTGCCCCGGCCGCGGCCATCAGGAATCCGGAAGTGGAGCCACCAGCGCCACACTCGGCTGCCCCATGGCCTGCAACATCGAACTGAACCTCCCTTCCGTTCGTTGTGAGTAGACGGGAGCAACGCTTGCCTATCTCCCCGGACCACATGCGAAGACACTATCTCGTCGTATCGGCACTACTCGGGTCGGGCCTCCTGATCGCTGGGCTCGTGCTGTTCTGGGGGCGGGCACGGCCGATGGTGCGTCCCGTGCACATCGAGGCCTTCCGCTACGGCACGGAGCCATACGTCATTCGGGCGAATCGCGGGGATCGGCTGATCCTTACTTTCTCCTCCCGCGACACGGGCCACAGCTTCTTCCTGCAGGAGTACGATATCGACGTCAAGATCACTCCCGCGACCGACCTGGTCGAGGTGTTCCGCGCGAGTCGGCCCGAGGAGCCACCCCAAAGGGTCCGGCAGGTGGAGCTGGTTGCGGGACGCCCCGGGTTCTGGGGGGCGTTGGCCAGCAAGGCGCGCTTCCGCTGCCACGTCTACTGCGGCCCGATGCACGGCTTCGAACAGGGCGACCTGATCGTCTGGCCGAACTATCTGCTCGTCGCGAGCCTGTTTGCGCTGTTCGCAGTACCCGTGCTCGGCGTCGCTCGCGCGCTGCACCCTCGCTCACCCGTCGGCGGACCCCAGGGACAAGCCGATCCCCGGGGCATCGACCTTTTCGCCCGCTTCCCCATTCTGAAGCGCCTCGCGCAGCGGCCCGGCCTGCACTCCGCTCTCATGATCCCCATGATGGCCGGCATGTACCTGATCGTGCTCACCGGCCTGCTCGGCACCAAGGTCTCGGGCCGCAACTTCTCCGTCATGGTGTTGTGGGTCGGCTGGCTGTTCCTCTTGACGGCTGTGCTGGTCCCGTTTGGCGGCCGCATCTGGTGCTTGCTGTGCCCCCTCCCGATGGTGGGCGACCTGCTTCAACGCCGGGCCCTCAAGGCACGGTCTGACGAGGTCCGTGGCCCGTATCGCAACCGGTTCTTCGGACTGCAGCGCCCCTGGCCTCGTTGGCTGAGCAATTCGTGGCCGCGAACGCTGATGTTCCTGTGCGTCGGGACGTTCAGTACCTACATCGTCAGCGCGCCCCGCGCGACCGGTTGGTTGCTCGTCGGCCTCTTTGGTCTGGCGACCGTCATGCCGCTGATCTACGAGCTGAGGGCCTTCTGCCGCTATCTCTGCCCCATCAGCGCCTTCATCGGGCTCTACTCGATGGCCGGGCGTCTGGCGCTGCGACCGGCTGCCGAGCGCGTCTGTAGCGAGTGCACCGTTCACACCTGCCGGACCGGAAGCGCCAAAGGCTGGGCGTGCCCGTACGGGCTTTGCCTGGCGGAGGTGGATCGCAACAACGACTGCGGCCTGTGTACCGAGTGCGTGAAGGCTTGCGCCTATGATAACGTCTCCCTGTACTGGCGGCCCTTCGCCTCCGACCGGCGCCTGCGAAGCGTCGGCGAGGCGTTCCTCTCCATCGCGATGTTGGTCCTGGCTGTGGCCTACTGCCTGACCCATCTCGGCCCGTGGCCTGAAGTGCGGAACTGGGTGGACCTGATCGACAAGCACCGGTGGGACCTGTTCTGGCAGTACGCGGCCCTCCTCTGGGCGACAGCCCTCATCGTCGCCCCCGCCCTGGTCTACGGTACGGCGTGGCTGGGCCGGCGCTTGGGCGCCGGTGCTCGCCCCGCGAGGGAGCTGTTCGTGTCCAATGCCGCCGCGCTTGTCCCTCTGGGCTTGATGACCTGGGTCGCCTTCGCCGTGCCGCTCATCATGGTGCACTTCACCTTCATCCTGATGACTCTCTCCGACCCGTTCGGGTGGAACTGGGACCTGTTCGGGACGGCGGGCATGCCCTGGAGGCAGATCTGGCCGGCCGGCATCCCCTGGATCCAGGCCGGCGCCATCCT
>CBFDAZ010000393.1:0-5627 GCA_965602825.1 uncultured bacterium | reverse complement strand
ATCGGCGAGGACTACCACCACGAGCCCCGGAAGTCAACGCTAACACGGCGGATGGAGTCTATGTGAGCGACAACGGTCGGGCGAGGGCTCCTGGCAGGGCATGCACTCGTCCCACCAGCGCTGCGTGGTCTCGTCGGCGACCATCTTCCGCACGTGAATGGAGTAGCTGCGGATGTGGCACTCGCGGATCATGGCCAACACGTCCGGCCAGGCCGCCGCGTGCAGCCTCTTGTACTCCTCGATCTGGTCGGCCTTGACGCCGATGACCATCCCGTAGCGCTGCATGGCTAGCCGCCGTGTTCCCAGGGCACGCCAGCCCGTCGATCAGTCCTCGCCCTGGGTCTTTGGCCCGAACACAACCGCCTGAATGTGGTTCTCCACGCGCCCGTCAGCGGCCGAAAGGGTGTAGAGCATGATCGCCGTTACCTGACAGCTCGGCGGCAGCTGCAGCACCACCGTCTCCACCTCGGTGGGCGAGACCCGCCAGCCGGAGGTGGACAGGATCGCCTCGCCATCGAGGACGTCGACGTAGTACTTCGCTCCGCCCACACCCTTCAGCGTCAGCCGCAGCTCGGACAGTCGGTCGGTGGGCAATGGTGGAGTCTCGAACCGCCAGCCCACCGAGTTGCCCTCGGCGCTGTCGCCGAGACCCGACGTGGCCATGACCGCGATGCCGTCGCGGACCTCGAATTCGTTGGCGCCCGAGGAGCTGCGGATCTGCCACCAGAGCGAGAGATCGCTCAGGTCCACCGCATACTCATCGCCCTCGAACGGCGGCGCCGTCGCGTGGGGCTCGATGCCGCGCGCCTCAAGCACGGGGTTGAGGCCGTCACACAGCTTCGCGGCGGTCTCGATGTACAGCCGGTTGACAGCGACCTGCCGCGCCGGGGCCTCGAGGAGTTCAATGTCGCCCTCGGCCAGGAGGCGCCGCCGCCGGTAAGCTACGTCCACGGTCGCGAGCGCCAGCCGGGCGTGTCCGGCTTCGTAGCTGTCGGCCAGCCCCTCGGCGGTCAGGGCGTCAAGGAGGGCCTGGACCTGGGCGACGCGCCGCTCCAAGAGAGCCATGGCCGGCAGGACACCTTCCCCTTCGGTCTCCGGCTCCGGCCCCCGGGCGCGGGTTGGCAGCTCCCTGTACTCCGCGCCACCCAGCAGCACCGTAGCGTGCGCCTCGTCGTGGGTCTCGGTGTAGGGAAGCGTGATCGATTCAGCATCGAACGCTGTCCAGGCCTCGTCGTTGACGTGGACCCCCGTCACGGGCCCGGAGCCGATGGTCGACAGGTACAGCCGCTTCTCACCGAACCGTATCGGGTCGAGCTGCTGGAGCTCAGTCACGCCCGCGGGGATGTGCGGTATGAGCGTTAGACCATCGGCTGTGTAGAGGTACTCGAAGAGGCCCCGGATCACCGCCGCCGGCGGGCCGAAGGCATCGTAGGTGACGTTGTACGGCTGGTTCGGCTGGTAGACCTGGTCGCCGAAGTCGGTCAGCGGGTTGTCCATCCGGTAGTCGTTGGCGAACTTCATCAACTGGGCCATCGACCGGCGGATGTCATCGTGCTTCCCGAGCCTCGAGTAGGCCATGATCGCCCGGGCTTCACAGGTCGACCAGTGCCCGCCGTTGACCCAGTACCCGAAGCTCCACAGGCCCTGGGGCTCGGTGTACATGTCATCATAGCCCGGGTAGTTCGGGATGATGAAGCCATGGGGCCGAAGCTCCGGTATCGACGCGATCTTCGCGTAGATCCTCTCGGCCTGCGCGTCATCGACCACCCGCAACGCGATTGCGTCGTGGTTCGGTGACGCCTCGAAATACCCATGCTGCTCCGCGCCGAAGACCCCGTGCCGCGTGCCGTCGGGATCAAGCGACTTGATGAGGTACCCCTCATCCGTCGTGACGCCCTTCAGGCCTCGCCGGGCGCGGTCTCGGCGCTCGCTGTACAGCGCCGCCTGCCCGTCACGACTCATCAGCTTCTCCAACTCGATGAGCCGGTCGAGCGCGGCGATGTAGGTGACCGACAGCCCCGCAAGGTACGCCTTGTCGTAGGACCCGTCCGGCCTCCGCCAGCCGGCGTAGCTCGGGGCAAGCAGATTCCCGGCCGGCCCGGCCAAGAAGAGGTCGTTCTCGGGATCGCGGCGAGACTCGATGAAGTCGGCGCACCGCTCGAGCTTGGGCAGGTAGTGAGCGATCGCTTCCTGATCGCGACTGATGAGCAGCAGCTCCGACTGCAGCACGGTTCCGGCAGCCGTGAACTCCATGCCCCAGTCGTGGATATCGATGCGCCCGTCGCCCTGCTTGTAGACGATCCAGCCCGGGGCGGCGGCGTCACACAAGGCGCCGTCGGGGGCGACCCAGTCATGCGCCCCGGCCCGCTCGCCGTCGCCCATCTGGTCGAACCAGAGGTCTTGCGAGTTCTGCAGGAATGTGGTGAACGGCTCCAAGTAGAAGGGCAGGGCGCAGTACGTCGGTCCGTAACTGTTCTGGATCCACCATGCGCCCCACGTTGGGCCCTCCACCAGGCCGTTCCACGCGGGGTTGTAGAGCATCGACATGTTCAGGAAGCGCGGGTCCGGCTCGAACATCCGGCGGGCCGTGTCGAGCATCTCGATGTAGGCCACATCGCCCGCGCCCCGGTAGTGATACCCCTCGAACCGCTCCTGAGCGACGGCCGAACCTGCCAAGGCCACCAACGCGATCACCCCCATGGGCATGGACTGGAAGGGCATAGGAGGTTTCCCTCACACATCCTCGTCCCACTCGCCGAGATCCAGTGGGTACCGGCCGAACTCGCGAACGAGGTTGACGACGAAGTCGTACGTCTCCCCGGAGACGCTGCTCGTGACGGAGTGGTCGGACTGGAAGATCAGCCCGCCGCCCTTGGCCGCGTTGAGCTTGCGCAGTACCTCGCGCCGGATGGCTTCCTCGTCACCCGACTCCCAGATGGTGATGTCGCTGTTCCCGCAGAAGGCGATCTGGTGCCCGTAGTGACGCCGAAGCTCGACGACGTCCAGCCCGGCCTTGGCCTCGAGCGGGTTATAGCCGTCGAGCCCGAGTTCGATGAAGTCGGGCAGAATCGCCGCGACATTGCCGCACCCGTGGTAGATGACAGGGAGGTCGCGCTCGTGCGCGGCATCGGTGATGGCTTTCACGCACGGCCTGAAGTGGTCGCGCCAATACTCGGGCGCGAACAACATACTCCGCGCATACGCGACGTCACCCCAGACCACGAAGCCGTCCAGGAGGCCGCTCGCGGCGTCCATGGCCGCGGCCGCGCAGGCGGCACAGTGCTCGCCAGCGCGGCCGATGGACCGCGCCATCCGGTCGGGGTGCAGCCCGAGCCAGAGCAGCATGTTCGCCTGACCGATCATCCGCGTGAGGAGCTCAGCCACCTCGATCATGCTCCCATAGACGGGGATCCCCGGTCGGAGCGCCTTGACGCCGTCCAGCCACGGCGGGGAGTTACGCTCGAAACCGTCGCCCACGCCGGCGATCTGGTTGTCGCCGCCCTCGACGAAGCGGCGCGGGTCGGCCGGATCATCGAACTCCGCCGCCTCGAGCTTCTCGATCGTATCGATCTCCCAGTCGATCATCTCGGGCATCGGCAGTGCGAAGACCTTGCGGACCACGGCGCCAAAGCCGGTCTTCACGATGACCTGATTCTCGGTCTCCTCAATCGTCTCGAATGACCGGATCCATGGGTCCATGTTCGGCATCGTGACGATCCAGTCGAGATCGTAGTAGTCGTAGGGGAGCACGCCGTCATCGAGGCCCAACTCCTCGCGCCAGCGCTTCACAAAGGCGCCCCAGTAGAAGTCGCTGACCGGCACGCGATCGGGCTCCTCGTGGCGCAGCGCGGCGTTCATCCGGGCGAGCTTCTGCAGGGCGTCGGGCTCGCGGTCCATGTCGGCCCCCTCGGTCAGGCGTTCACCAGCTCCATGGCCAGGCGCTCCCACTCCCAGAGGCGTCGGGGCTCGTATCGCACGGTGGAGATGTCCTTCAGGATGACCTCAACGTGGCAGCCTTCGGCCTGTTCGAGCACGGTGCTCAGCTCGTCGCGCATCGCCTCGGGGCGCCACGAATGCTCGGCCAGATACGCCGGGCTGGGCTTGTAGCTGAACACATAGTCGCCGCCGACGTTCTCAACCGCCCGGGACACGTCGATCCACCCACTCATCGAGATCTTGCGCAGGTTGGGGATGCGCCTGAGGATCTCGAGTTTACCGTCGAGGGGCTCACAGCACCCGTAGTAGTTCAGGCCCCATCGACTCAGCCACGGGATATCATGCTTCAGCGCGAACTCCCAGTGCGTATCCGGTGATACGTCCGAGAAGATCTGCGCGTTCGAGCAACCCCACATGTTGTGGGGCTTCACCCAGTCGGCATCGAAGTCTTCACCCGGGAGGGCGCTCGTGTAGCCATACCCGCCAGAGCCGATCCGCGTGTTGTTGCAGTCGAGCGCCAGCAATCTCTGCTCGACGAACTGGTCGAGTTCTGTCATCCACCCCTGAACGAGCCGGTCGACCGCCGCATGGACCATGTCGGGCCGGTCGTGGAGATCCAGCATCGCCTCGGTCACGCCCCACCACCGGATCAGGTAGTCCCACGGCGTGAACCAGATATGGGTTTGCCCGAGCCGCCGGACCGGCATGAGGCCCTCGCATACATCGCTCATCGCCTCCAACCGGAGTTCTGTGGCCTCGGTGTTGTGAGTCACCGTCGGCATCCGGATCCTGTCGATGTCCTCGGGCTCTTTGATCTGGATGTTGAAGTGCCGTGAGACGACGGGGTTCGCGACGTCGGTGGCGACAACGTCGACATCCTCGATGATCCCGAAGTCCGAGCGGCGGATCGCCAAGGGACACTCCATTACGTCCGAGACCACCATGTCGCCCGGCATGTGTCGCCACTGGTAGAGAGTCCGCCGCAGCCTTGTTTCCCAGTCGCGGGCCCACGGACGGGTCGTCCGCGGCGTCAGCTCTTCCTCGACATCCATCTCGTGCCACGGGATCTCGTTGATCCACACCAACGGTCGGGCGGAGTCGAGGTCATTGAGCCGCCGCCACAACTCAGCCCTCTCAGTCTGCTCGGGTAGTGCGGCAATCTCAGCGATCTCGCCCACCAGCCTGCGCAGGACATCCCGCTCCGCCGGGCCGAGCTTGATCTTCTCCGCGACGGCTCGGGGTGTGCGGTGGCTTGGATCGTGTAGCATCGGGATCGGGCCTCCATTGGGGGCAGGCTTGCCGCGTCGCGTGCCTCTCTCCTCCAGTGTTCGCGACGACGCCTCCCGATTAGTCGACCAGCAGCGTGGCGGCGGGATCGGGCGTCAGCGTAGCGGTCCGGTCCGCAGACACCAGTTTCAGCCGTACCGACTCGGCAGGCAGGTCGGGCCGCGAGTCGATCGCGCAGATGAGCAGGCGCCCGTGGACCTTGCGCAGCACAATCCGGTGGCGCTCCGGGTCATACTGCCCCGACACCGTGGGGCGCCCGATGGCCTGTCGCGCGAGCTGCTCCAGTCCTGACCCGGCCACGAACGCCTCCGCCCGAGTAGCCGCCCATGTGACGACCCCGTCGCTAACCTCCGCCGTCGTAATCAGCGGGCGCCGCGCGCCCGAGGCGGGGTCCACGAACTCGT
>CBFDAZ010000392.1:0-5629 GCA_965602825.1 uncultured bacterium | reverse complement strand
AGGATGTCGCGGTCGAAGCGCGGCATCTGTCGGAACGAGAACCGAACATCGCGCACGGCCGTCGTGGCGAAGCAGGTGAACATGTTCTGCGTCCAGCCCTCGCCGGCCGGGATCAGTTGTCCCGCGTGCTTGAGGTTGACGGGAATCGGCGACCTCTGCTGGAGCGACCAGCCCGCGATATCGCCCTTCACGCCCCACGGCGGGACGAAGTTCGTGTAGTGCCGCCGCCAGGCGTGCCGGCGCTCGAAGGCCAGCGCCCGGGCCGGGCAATCCGTCGCGATCGCCCTGGCCATCAGCTCCGACATTCCGGGATCGCCCGCGTGAATGTGAGTGGCATGCAGCAAGGCCCACGGCCAGGAGCTTCCCCGACAGTAGAACCGGTACAGGCCCGGGCGGCGTCGCTCGGCCTCGTCGAATATGTCGAGGATCGCCCGTAACTGCACGTCTTGCGAGTTCCAGCCGTTCGCCAGACTCCGGCGTCCAGGTGCGAAGTCCGGCATGTAGCTGTTGTTGTCGAACATGATGCCGCCGAGATCGTAACGCGCCATTGCCTCCAGCACGAACTCCTGAAGGCGGTCCCCGTACTCGGAGGCCAGGGACTGCTTGGGGGCTTCCGGCCAGCGGCGCTCCCAAGTGCGCGCGTAGACGGGCTTGCCTTCCTGGTCGTTGATGGCCCACTCCTCACAATCGCGCACGAAGACGTGCCCGCAGGCATCCAGCCAAAGGGACACGCGCATGCCTCGCGCCTTCGCCGCACGCACGATGGGGAGAAGGCCGTTGGGTAGTCGCTCCGGCTGAGTCATCTGCCGGTCCCACGCTGCGTCGTCGGCGTCACGCAGCGCGGGCAATCGCTGGCTGTAGGGATGGTCCGGCCACTGCCAGCCGGCGTCGAAGTGGAACAGATCGACGCCGACGTAAGCCAGGTCATCCATGATCTCCAGTATCCGGTCCTCTCGAGCATGGCCAAACCACGGCCCCCACGTGGTGAACTTCACGGGGAAGGGGATGTTGGGCTTGACCCGGTCAGCAACGTGCCGGAAGAAGGCGTGGCGCGCTGCATTGAGTTGGCCCGGCCCTTCGGCCTGCGGCTCGAGGAACCCGATCGATCCCGCGCTGACTTGCTGCGACTGCCCGGCCTCGAGGCGGCAGCCGGGGCGGTAACCGACCCGGATATCGCCGCCGATGGAAGCCACGCGTGCCCGAGGCCACTCGAGCGTCAGGAAGTAGCCCCCTGCCGGCCCCAGGACGACAGCCGGCTGACCCACGGTGCCGCTCGCCGGCCACGCCAGGTCGGAATCCGGTTTGAGCAGCCAGTGGGTGACGCCCGCAACGTAGGCTCCCGCGTCCGCCGCGGTGCACACGATCGTCTTGCGCAGCACCGGTGCATCGGGCTGCAGTTGGTAGGTCACTGTGGCGCGGAGCAGGTCGTGGTCGAACACCAGCACCGCACTCGTGCCATCCTCAGAGACATCGAAGGCCTGAAACTGGAACCGATCCTGGAACTCATACGGCACCTGCAGGCCAGGGTCATCAACCGCCTCGGTGGGGACGATGGCCAAGGCGATCTCCTGCGAATCAGCGAACTGGTACACTGCGCCCGTCGCCTGGTGCTCTATCGTGGCCAGGCGCGGCCCCGCTGCCGATCCTTCGAAGTTGACCGTCAAGTGCTGGTTTCGAAGCGCAAGTTCATCGGGCCCGGCGGCTGTTGCCTCTGAGGCTGCGACGCTCATCGCGAACAAGGTACAGAGCTTCATCAGTCGTTGACTCCGTAGACAGGTTGACTGTGCTGCGCCGGGCCTTCGTGCGCGGGCACTTCGTTCCCTCCCGCAGGCCGGGTGGCGCTCGGTAGGGAATGGCGTCTCTGGCTGTAGGGCGATCACGGAGGGACGGGACACGGAAGCATGGCTGCAAAGGAACTGCTGCTGTGTGTTGTCGGGGTGGGACTGCTGGCGACAGGACCCGCGCGCGGTCAGATCGCAGCGCCGGCGCCAGTCGTCCACTGGCACTGGCCTGCGAGCCATGAGGGAACCGCGCCTGAGGTTGCCGGGCCGCGAGTCGTGCTTGGTCTCGAGTCGCAGGCGGAGCTGCGTGAGCCCGAACGTGTTCCCTTCCACAACGGAACGGGCCTGCGGCTCTCACGAGAGCGACAGACGGTGGCCTCGGTCACCGACGGCGAGCGGCTGCGGATCACGGGCCCCCTCACCATTGCCGTTGTGGCGCAGTTCTCCGCTCCGGTGGCGAGCAAGTCCGCCATCGTGTCCAAGTGGTACACGCAGAATGGCTGGCGGTCGTATGAGCTTGGGATCCTGCCGCAGCAGCGCCTCTTCTTCGACATCAGCGGCAGCGGCAACTGGGACGCCAATGCCCGCGAGGTTTTGAGCTCGCGGTCGCTGGCCGCCGACACGCCGTACCTGCTCGTGGGGGTCTACGAGCCGGGCCAACGCATGGCCGTCTACGTGAATGGTCGGCCCTTCGGTGAGGTGCGCTCACGAGTGCCGTCGTCGATCTTCGACAGCCCGACCCCCGTCTATCTGGGTAACCGGCACCGGTCGCTGGCCGGATGTGCCTTTGATGGCCTCCTCGGGGATGTCCGGATCTTCGAAAGGGCGCTGTCAAAGGACGAGGTCAGCAGACTGGCTCGCGATGTGGGACTGACGGCCGAGCCGGAGAGGGCCTGGACGTTCACTCCGCCCTTCGACCTGGACGCGCTCAAGACCGCCGCCCGGGAATGGTACGAGAAGCTGCAGGCGCCCGACGCACCGTACGGCGCTTACCGTCTGAGCCCCAGGCATGAGCCGGACATGTATGCGTCCGCCGACATCGCCTGGTGTCGGTATATCATGGACGACCTGGAGCTCACTGAAGAGCAGCGGCAGAGCTGGGTTGGGTTCATCCAGGACCAGCAGGACGAGGATGGGACATACCGCCACCTGACCGGCCACTGCACGACCCATGCCCTGTGCCACGCGACCGGTGCCCTGTCGATGCTGGGCGGCACTCACCGGTATCCGCCTCGGCTCCTGCGTGACTATGCACGCCCGGAGCGCGTTGGAGAGTGGCTGGATGGGATCAACTGGGTGAACCAATGGGGCGGGTCGCACGACATCTGGGGCGCCGGTCTGCCGCTTGTGTGTTCAGAGCAGACCGCTGACGAGTGGGAGGATGCTGTCTTCACCTGGCTGGGGCGCGAGGTCGATCCGGAGACCGGCTTCTGGCGGAAGGACGTCGAGTCGAGGACTCGGATGGAGTACCTGGGGGGCGCCTTCCACATCTGGCCGCTCTTTGCGGCTGACGGCCGCCCGCTGCCTTACCCCGAACGCGTGATCGACAGCGTCCTGGCACTCCGGACCGAGGACGGCCTGTTCGGCGGCGACATGGGCTACAGCAACATGGACGCGGTGTGGGTGCTCGGCTACCTCACCCAACGCACAGACTACCGGCGGGACGACATCCAGGTCGCCTTGAGAGAGAACCTGGCAGCTCTCGCGGAGGCGTATGCGCTGGCCCCCGAGCAGTTCCTCTCCGGCGCTCACAGCACGCTTTCCCGGATCGCGACGCTGTCGATGCTCCAGGAAGCGATGCCCGAGCTGTTCGAGTCAGCCACCCGGTGGCGCAACCCCTGGCACGAGCGACGGCTCTACGCTATCGAGTATTAGGCGTCGGGCGCAGTCGTGAGGGCCGCTTCCCGGATGTCGTCGCGGAGCCTTGCGGTTGGCCCAACAACGTAGGAGTCGAGTATCGTCAATGACGCGAACTTGCGGCAGGCGATCTGCGTGCCGGCGCGCGAGAGACCTTGAACGAGGATCAGGACTGCGCCCTCGCTCCACGGATTCGGCGCGACCGTGATCGCGCCGGTCCACGGGTACCAGGTGCGTGCTCGCCCGATCTTCAGGCATGGTCGCACGCCGTTCCCGCGCCACTCAACCGGCAGTTGGCGGCACGCCCTCTCCGCCCGCGCGGCCTCAGGGTTCTCGTCCTGACTCCCGATGATGGCGAGATTGGGCTTGCGTTGCTCAGCCGACAGCTCCCCTCTTCGGACCGAGACATCGACGCCCAGCCCCTCCAGGTGCGACCGACACGCCTCTACTGCTTGATCGTAGGCGGGGGACTTCGGCGCGTGGATGAGGACGGCCCCCAGGGCTGCAACCGAGTTGGCGGGGGCAGTCGCGAGCTGCACGGCGCTTTGGTCAGGGGCATCGAGCGCAATGGCTCCGCCACCAAACAGAGGCTTCCCATCGAGCGATGCCAGAGCGTAGCCGTCCGGCCCGCCGGCCACGACCGTGCGGCTGTCAACGGCCAGGTCTCTCCAGGCCTCGACGACCCCTAGGCTGCCATCGGGTGCGAAGTCGAAGACCGAGGACCGACCGGGCTCCACCGTGGTCGTAACCGAGTGCCCCCTGAAGGTCACGGTCCCCGCCTCGCCTGATCCGTCAATCAGCACGACCGTCTGGCCCCCATCCTGCTTCGGCAGGACGTACCAGACGCGGGCGAGCTCCGGCGAGATGTCGACCTCCCACTGGGGCTTCACATCGTCCAGACTTACGCACGGGAGACCCTTGATCGCCGACTCCACATCGCCAAGCGCCACCAGGCGACAGCCCGGGTCATTGAGCGCTTGCAGGGCCTGGAGGGCTTCCGCTGACAGCCTCGACCAGCCGGGGATGAAGACAACTGCGGGTTTCGTCGGCCAGGCCGCCAGGTCCCGTTCGTCCAGGAGCCTGGGCCGGAAGCCCGCCTTGAATGCTGAGACGAAGTCCCGTCTGAGCCGCTGCGACACGACCGCCGGCTCATCTGCGTACTGAGCCATGCTGTAGACCATCAGGCTGTCCGGCGGGAGGTACTCCGCCTTCTTGAGCTGGCGGATTACGAAGAGCCAGCGTTTGAAGGCGTGGGCGGTCTCTTTCTCGACCAGATCGTGGTGGAGGAGTCCCCACTCGTTGCCCGTCGGCGAGCTGATGTTGCTCAGGTAGAAGTTAAGGAAGCCGATCCCGCGCTCGCCGATGAGGTAGTGCAGCATGCGGTCGTACACCGCACCCCAATCGCCGAGTTCCGTCTCCGCGCTGGTGCCGGCGTTTGGCATGCCGAGTTCGCCCATCAACGCGGGCCACGCGAGGTTCATCGCATACGCCGCCGAAAGACCGTCGCCGCTGCGGTCGCCGTCGGGGGTGTAGAAGTGCAAGTCGTGGTACGGCAGGCCCCGCGGGGCGGCCTGGGGGCTCCACACGCCATGGAAGCCGGACCACCCGATGGAGCAACTGGGCAGCTTGTCGGTCTCCTGCATTACTGCGTCCCTCATCCGGCCGACCCAATCGTAGATCCCTGGTTCCTGTTCCTTCGGCTCGTTGATGATCTCCCAGTGCACGTGAGGTGCGTCCGTGTACCGGCGCGCCATGGTGCGAAGCCAGAACTCCTGGTCGTCCCACTTCTCGCGGGGCGGGAAAGTGCCGCTCTCTTGCACGTTCCAGTTGAGGCGGTGCACGTTGACACCGAGCCTGGTCCAATGGTGATGGGCCGCCGTCATCATGCAGTAGGCGTCGGCAATGGACAGCCCCTCTGAATACTCCCCGGCCTTCAAGTCATCAATTGTGATCCGCCTCTGCAGGTAATGCTGGCGGTTGGCGTTGGCGCC
>CBFDAZ010000391.1:0-5642 GCA_965602825.1 uncultured bacterium | reverse complement strand
AGGGCTCGTTCATGCGGCTGTTCGGGTGGGTCATCGCCAACGGGCACCAGCCGGCAGGTGGGCCCCGGATCATCGCCTATGCAATGAGCGACGACCCTTCGTTGCAGACGGCGGAGCTGCAGGTGCCGATCGAGTAGTCCGTGGCCACGGCGCGGGCCATTGCTCCCCGGGCGCCCCACAGCCTGCCCGGACCCTCCCGGCCGGCAGTTGCTGCAGGCCGGGAACGAGTATCGCTGGCACTGCTGCCACATGCGACCTGGTTTGGCGAGCGACCAACGGGGTAAGGCAGGATTCACGAGACTCAATGCAGAATCCATAGGCACAGAGGATGGTCCATGAGGCTTGAGAGTTCGACGGCAAACCCGGCGTTGGGAGGGCTGAATAGCAATGAAGTTTCAGGTGACCCTTGACCGCGACGAGGACGGTGTGTGGATTGCCGAATGCCCGGCCATCCCCGGCTGTGTCAGCCAAGGCAAGACCAGAGACGAGGCCTCGGAGCACATCCGGGAGGCCATCGCTCTCTGCCTGGAGGTGCGTGCTGAACGGGGGCTACCCCTCAGCATAGAGACCCGCCAGGTGGAGGTTACGGTTTGATGCCCTCCCTGCCGGTGCTCAGTGGTCGCGAGACAGTCCGGGCCTTCGAGTCCCTTGGCTGGCAGGTGGCGCGGCAGAGAGGGAGTCACATCATCCTGGTGAGGGAAGGCCATCTGGCGACTCTCGCGGTACCGGACCACAGGGAGGTCGCGAAGGGTACCCTCCGCAAGCTAATCCGGCTGGCCGACCTCACTGTCCCCGAGTTCCTCGCAGCGCTGAAGAGCCGGTGAGCCTCACGCCCCGTCCGCGGTTTCGTCCCCAATTCGTTAGCATGGCTTCACCAACGCCTCACGACAGACGGGCTCAAGCCCACCCAGGGCTCCGCATCATCGCCTACGGCGTGGACGAGAGCGGCCGGTGCCAGGCTCTTGAGGTGCAGGTCGTCATCGAGTGGTCGGCCCCTGCCGCGGGGCTCTGTGCTGCTATCGGAGGTACGCCTCGATCCCCTGGGTCAGCTTGCGCGCTCTGTCGGCTGTGAGGTCGGCCGGGATCTCGCGGTAGATGTCTGTGATATCTCCCGCACGGTCTCTCAGGCGCTCGACGAACTCCCGCGCGCTCATCGTGTCGCCTTGCTGGAGACCCAGGCGCTCACACCAGCGTCGATCGATCAGCAGGTTCCATTCCTGCTTCGAGGCGGGAGCCGCTGGTCTGTACGAGGTGTCGATCGTGTCATTACAGCGACCGTCGATGTTGTGGATGCATGGCCCGCAGATGTCGTCAGCACCCAGCTCCATCTGCAGAAGGACGTCTCGGTCCTGGATCAGCCGCTCAGCGACTATGTGAACGGCATGGCCGTACGGGTGCGGCTCGAACGTTGTCTGCCCCGCGCCCAGGCCCGTGATGATGTCAACGAAGTGGTGTGGCTTGATGCGGATGGGGTCTCCCATGGATCGGCCCTCCCGTGGCCGTGGTGCCACAAACATCCGAGCTAGTCGAGTCACATAGGCGCCCCACAGAGCGGACGACCTCACGACTCCACGACGAGCACCCAATCATCCGGGTGCTCACCAGTCCCCGTGGGGGCGGTGAAGCCGCCGTCCTCGCTTGTGATTGCGGCCCGCGTGTGGCCGGTTCTCGGATCAAACCAGAGCGCGACGCAGTCCCGGCCCGGTGGCAGCTCCAGGCGGACCGTTCCGCCAACGGGCATGTAGGTGACGATCTGCCGACGGTCGTCGTCGGCGAGACACAGGGGCTTCTCGCCGGAACCGGTCTTGCTGCTGCTGGCGACCAGGTGAGGTGTGGGGCGAAGGCGCTCGAAGCGGACGACCTCCGTGAAGAAGCGCTTGACGAGTGCAAGCTGAGCCACGCCTGGCTGGTCGCGGTCGACGACCATCTGGGGCCCCCACGTGTAGTCAAAGCCGTTGGCAACTCCCAGCCCCGAGCAGGCGCCTCGCCACGCGCCTCGGCGCGTGTGCTCGACTGTCAGGAACCGGTGGCCGCCCGGCAGGCAATCCGTGTCCTCCGATCGCTCGTAGCCGTACTCCATGAACGCGGCGCTGCCCGGCCAACCGTCGAGGCTCGTCCGGATGGCGTCTTCGATGCCTGCGGCCAACCAGGCGTCATCCTCCTTGGTTGTGCCCCACGTCTGGTACATGATGGCGTCAATGGCCTCTGGATCTTCAGCAAAGCGCTCGGCGAAGGGAGGCATTCCTGGGCCGTTGTGGACCGCCACGACGTGCCCATGCGGCGCTACCGACTTCACCCAGCGTGCCCTCGGCATGGCCCATTTGTCGGCCTCCGGCGCGTAGTCCCACTTGCCGTCGGCGAAGTACTCGTACTCGTTCATCAGCGTCCAGACGTAGACGCTGCTGAAGGCGTCGTAGCGGGCGATCAGGTAGCCCATCCACACCTTCTCCAGCTCCTCGGTGAAGCTCTCCCGGTCGTTGAAGGGGAACTCGAAACCCCAGGCCTCCATGATCATCTCAAACCCTACGTCCAGCTCCTCGGCCAGCCGCATGACGCGGTCCACGGTCTGGCAGTACTCGACGTTGAAGCGATCGAGTTGCGGCTCCTCCCGGGTCCCGCCCCAGGGCCACAGAGACCGTGTCTGCCAGACGTTGGGTGGGCTGCCAGGGTGCTGCGGACAGACCTGGCATCGGGCGCGGAAGATGTTGAATCCCTGCTCGGCCCGCCGCCGGAGCAGTCTCTCGACATCTACGCCGCAATGGGCTGCGCCGAACAGGTTGTAGAGCGTATCGCCGAGTATGAAGCACGGCTCCCCATCGGAGTAGGTGAAGCCCCAATTCTCGCCCGGCGTGGCTTGCAGGAAGCGAGGCTTTGCCTGCGCCTCGACCTGCTCCGTCCCCTCGGCGACCAGACCGGGATCATTTGGCTCCGAGGTGACGGCGTAGCGCCACTCCCCTGACTCCGCCGGGCGGAACCGCACGCGCCACGTGCCTTGGCCGTCATGGAACCCAGCGATGGTGTGTGTCTCACCGGTCGGTGAGGTGAATGCCGCGCGAACTTGCACGTCGGTGAAGGGGTTTGCGTATTCCCGTTGTGCCTCAAGCTCAAGCTCGACCATCGCGCATGTCCCTGCCTTTCGGGGTGAGGTCGGTTGTGCCAGGGCCTTCGGGGTGGTGAGGAGGGCTGCAGATAGGCCCAAAGCCAAGGCGCCACCGGCGGGGGCCACCCATCTTCCCGCACACGAAGGCCGCCGGTGACTGAGCAAGTAGTCACCGCTCCCTGACGCGTTCATCGCGGACCGCGCTCACCTCGGGGTGACCCAGCACGTAGGCGTAGAGCGCCCCGATGACGCTGATGTCGGTTAGCTCGTGCTCGATCTTCTGGAAGCGCCCTGCGAGGTCCATCCCATCACGCTTCTCTCGCTGCAATAGCTGAGCCGGACAGGCCAGGGAGTACGTGCGGTCAGGATCGATGTCCGTATCCACGATCTTGCTGCCCTCGAACTCGTACCGGGCGCCCGAGAGCTGCACGAGCCACTGGTCCCGGTCCTTGTCGGTGATGTTGGCCTCGATGATCTCGATGAGGTCCTGTCCGGACGCCTCGAAGGTGGCGATGACGCGGTTGAAGGGCCGCACGAGGTTGACGAGGTCCATTAGGTAGAGGTCGCCTTCCTCCAGCGGAATCCCCCGCTGGTGGCGGTGGTTGCAGAAGGCAATGTCAGCGCCGGTTGCCTCGCGGATGGCATCGCAGATCAGGTTCCCCAGCGGGCTCTCCGGGACTTCCACGCCGGGAGGGTCGGTCACCCGCCCGAGCTTGAGGCGGCGGTAGTCGGTGCGGGCGTGGGACTGGTCGGGCTGGGTCCGGCCCTGCCAACGGCCCTCGGCCAGCGTGCACAGGACCTCCTCGCCTTCGCCCACCGTGCCCGAGAACGCGTTCTTCCCGTTCACCACGAGCTTCACGGGCTTCGCCAGGTCGAGCAGCTCAGCGTCCGGCAGCACCGCGATCTCCGCTGCATTGTCCGCCGCGATCCGCACTCGGTTGCCCTTCTCGATCTCAGCCTCGACGATGGCCGCCGGCCCGGGCTGCTCGAGTTGACGCACGTCGATCCACCACGCTCGACCGTGCAAGGGCAGGTAGACGACGCGGGAGATCTTGTGCGAGTGGCGCTCGAGCTTGTGCTGCAGGAACCACTCGAACACGGGCCCGTAGATCGCCGGCATGAAGCTCCGGTGGTCGTCCTTCGGCACGAGCCACAGGTCGGCTTGGTAGCCCAGGTCCTTCATCGCCGCCGACAGCGGCTTCGGCCCCTCGTCCAGGTAGCACCACCAGTCGTTCTCGCCCGAGATGAACCAGAACGGCGTGTGCATGGCGTTCCGAACGGTCAACGGCTTCGCATAGGCCGACGCCAGGGGTGCGGCCGCCGCAAACACGTCCGGATGGCGTAGAGCCAGGTACGTGGTGCCGGTGCCGCCCATGGAGTGGCCGGTCAGGTAGATGCGGTCAAGGTCGATGCTATAGCGCTGCTTGACGTCCTCCAGCACGCATAGGACATCGTTCTCGCCGATACCACGGTACTCCGTGATCCCGCGCCCGTAGGGACAGGCGACGATGACTCCGTACTCCTCGGCCGCCTCCTTGATCGTCCCCACCCCGAAGTCCGGGTGATCGAACAGCGTGTTCTCGTCGCGCCCCGTGCCGTGAAGGGCAATGACCAGGGGAGAAGGCTCGGTCCCGTCGTATGAGGCAGGCACGTAGATCCGGTAGGGTTGGTCGGTGTCGTCGATGTCGGAGTGATAGGTCAAATGCAGGTCCTGCCCGGCCTCAACTGGCTTCACCCGTTCGCTCCTTGGTTCCATCGCGATCTCGACCCGGTCCAGGCCGAACCAGGGCCGTTGCCCGGATTGTCCCTCAGGCTCAAGATTCTCGAAGCGCAGACGGTTCGTCCCGGCACGGAAGAGCTGCGGATCCAGTTCCCACTCCGCCCATTCCAGCTCGCACTCGGGGAAGGGCGCGACACCCTCGAAGACCGGCTCGTCATTGAGGTACACCCCGATGCGCACCTCCCCGACCTCCTTCACCGGGCACGTCATCGCATGGACGGCGAGGTGCGCCGGCTCGGCCGGTGGTTTTGCACACGTGAAGAAGGCCTGAATCGCGTGACGGCCGCCCGTCGGCTTCGCGTAGATGTAGTTGGCCTTGGGGGCCTTCAGCGGCCCGTGACAGTGCAGCGTATACCCGTAGACCGGCCCCCCTCCGCCGCCGAACGCCGAGCCCCAGAGCTTCAGCGGACCGGCGCCCGGATCGAGTGACGGCAGCTCTCCCAGGTCCACTGGCCCGAGCCGCGAGCGCAGGCGCGACCACGCCCTCGTGATGTAGCTCGCCGCGTAGGCGTTGGCCGCGCTGCCGTGCGAGGAAGACAGCTTCGTGCTGGTGGTATCAGCCTCCAGAAGCTCCTGCCACTTCGCTGCCTCGGCGTAACGCTCCCGGGCCTCCGCCTCGTTCCCGTCGCGAAGCAGCAGCGTGGTCCGGATCACCTCGTCGTAGAAGCGGAGCGTGTTGTAGCCGTAGTTCAGGAGGCGCTCATCTTCTTCGAGACGAGAGGTAATGCGGTCGGGCAGGTCCATCGACTGCGCTTCCGCGAC